>NZ_JAUBVX010000005.1:0-182345 GCF_036706065.1 Microcoleus sp. A2-C3
AGAGGTACTGGTACTCAGCGCCAGGAGCTTCATTTTTCTATTCTCAGTACCGCTTAGACCTTAACCGAGAAGTATTGAGAACTGTGTCGGATTAATGAGTTGAAAATGACTTGTTTGCGGATGAAAAATGATTTGCCTGCGGCTTATCAGTTAGGTATCGAAACGCTGCAATTGTTGGGAATTGAGTTTGAAGCTGACCCGGATGATGGGTATTTGCTTAGGGAATTGGCGAAGACGAAGGAGATGATTGGGGGCTCGATCGCCAATTTAGCCGATTTACCGACACTCACCGATCCGCTGCAACTCGCCGCCCACCGGATTTTGAAAGAACTTTACCCCATTGCTTACTTTACCAGTCCCAACGCTCAATTTTTGTGCGCGATGAAGTTTGTGCAGGCGACAATCGAACATGGTAACTGCCGGATTTCCGCCTTTGGCTACATTGTGTATGCCTTTACTTTGATTGTTAAATATGGCGAAATTGAGGCTGGTTTGGCAGCAGGAGAACTGGGTTTAACTCTCTACGAACGCTGGGATGCTAAAGAGTTAAGTGCTTATATTTTCTTGCTGTGGGGGGCTTGTTTGCACTACATCAAACATATTGATGAGTCCAAGGTTTTTATCGTCAAAGCTTTTAATAGCGGTTTAGAGACAGGTGCTTATCAGTGGTCGGGATATGCTGCGATTAATTGTCTTTGGTTCAGCTTTTACGGCAATGAAACGCTGCAAAAAACCACCGCTGTTATTGAGGAATTTATACCTGTTTTGCAAAAAATTGACCGCAATATGCTAGCATTTTTTATGCTAAATAAATCGGCAATTGCTCGGCTTACTCGTGCTGCCGAGAGTGCAGAAAATCCCCCAACTTTCATCGACGAAGAGTCGCTATTAGAATTTGCTGAAGCCTCGGCAGATTTGATGACCTCTTGTGTGGTTTATATCTACAAACTAACCGTGGCGAATTGGTTTGGCGAGGTCGATCGAGCATTAGAATATGCCAATATTGGTGCTAAATTCTTGCCTGGTGTTGCGGGGATTTTCCTGAGTCCGGTTTTTTGCTTCCACCGGGCTATAGCCCTGGCTGCTGCTTGTACAAATGCCAGCGAGGGCGAGAATCGCCAAATCTACCTAGAACAGCTTAACCTGAGTCTGGAAGAACTTCGAGAATTTGCGAAAAACTGTCCTGCAAATTACCAGCACAAGTATTTAGCCATCCGGGCCGAAGTGGCGCGGTTGTCGGGACAAAAGTATGAGGCGGCAGAATGCTACGATAGTGCGATCGCCCTCGCAATAGAAAACGGCTTCATTCAAGATGCCGC
This sequence comes from Microcoleus sp. A2-C3, assembly GCF_036706065.1. Lineage (NCBI taxonomy): Bacteria > Bacillati > Cyanobacteriota > Cyanophyceae > Oscillatoriales > Microcoleaceae > Microcoleus > Microcoleus sp. A2-C3. Next base: position 1,320 of record NZ_JAUBVX010000005.1, read on the forward strand.
ACTCGTTAATGAATTAGCTGCCCGATTTTATTTCTCTCAAAATCGGCTTATTTTCGTCAAAAATTACCTCAACGATGCCAGAGTTTGCTATCTCCAGTGGGGCGCTACAGCGAAAGTCCGTCAACTCGAACAATATTATGCCAATTTATTTCCTGAAGCTGTTGAGTTGCGAATTGCTGCAACTGTAACCGCGAGTACATCTAGTCATGCTAATGTCTTAGATTTAGCAACAGTAATCAAAGCATCTGAGGCAATTTATAGTGAAATTGTCTTAGAAAAATTGTTGAAGAAACTGCTGCACATTATCTTAGAAAACGCTGGCGCGCAAAAAGGTTGTATTCTTTTAGAAAGAGACGGGCAACTGTTTGTTGAAGTCTCGGATACTAACCGCATGACATCAGCCACATTTCAGGAGTCAATGCTGGTTGAAAATAGCTCGGATGTTGCTATTTCTATAATCAAGTATGTTGGGATAACTCAGCAACCGCTGGTATTGAGCGATGCAAGTCAAGAAAAAATTTACCAAGCGGATACTTACATTCAGAATTGCCAACCCAAATCGATTTTATGCGCGCCGATTTTGTATCAAACTAAGTTGATTGGCATTGTGTATTTAGAGAATAATATGGCGATTGGAGCATTTACGCGCGATCGGCTAGAACTGTTGCAACTGTTAACGACGCAAGCGGCGATCGCCATTGAAAACGCCCGCCTCTACGCCCGCGAACAACACAAATCCCGCCAGTTGACTGAATCTCTCGAAAACCTGCAACAGTTCCAAGTCGAACTCATCCAAAAAGAACAACAATACCGCAGCATATTTGAGACAGTAGTAGACGGACTTTCGCTGATGGAATTGGATACCGGTAAATTCATCGCAGCTAACCCCGCACTCTGTCAAATTTATGGCTATTCTCAGGAGGAATTACTGCGTTTAACTCCGCCAGATTACATTCTCCCAGAGTATCTGCATTTATTCGCCGAATGGCAACAAACTATAAGAAGACGCCAAGAATTTAGCTGTCAAGCAGTCATACAGAGAAAAGATGGTACGCTGTGCGATGTTGAGGTAAAAGCAAACTTTTTTGAGTACGATGCGCAACCCCACGCCCTGGTAATTAATCGCGATATTAGCGATCGCAAACGTGCCGAAAAAGCTGTGCAAACATCGGAAGCTCAATTGAGACAAAAAGCTGAAGATTTAGAAGCAATACTCATTCAACTCCAACAAACTCAAGCACAATTAGTTCAAACTGAAAAAATATCGCAACTCGGACAACTGGTTGCTGGAGTTGCCCACGAAGTGAATAATCCCGTTAGTTTTATTTCTGGCAACTTGCATCATGCCAAAGACTATGTTAGCGATTTGATAAGTTTAGTCCAGGTTTATCAAGACAACTTTCCTGATCCGGGTCAACAAGTTTTAGATGAAATAGAAGCGATTGAATTAGAATATTTAGTTGAAGATTTGCCGAAGATGATTGACTCGATGAGATTGGGAACAGATCGCATCCGCGACATCATGCAATCTTTACGAAATTACTCGCGTAGCGACGGGATTGAGAAAAAACCAGCAAATATTCATGAAGGAATTGATACCACATTAATGATTTTGTCGCACCGACTCAAAGCCAATAGCCATCGCCCCACGATTCAAGTCATCAAAAACTACGGGGAATTGCCTAATATAGAATGCTATCCGGGGCAATTGAATCAGGTATTTATGAATTTGATCGCTAATGCGATCGATGCTTTGGAAGAATCTAATTTTGGTAAAACCTACAAACAGATTGAGAGCAATCCCAATATAATTACAATTTCGACCTCTGCGGAAAACAGCAGCGAAAAACTGATAAATCGTACAGTAAAGATTCGGATAGCTGACAATGGACTTGGAATGTCAAAAGACATCAAACAAAAATTGTTTACGCCATTCTTTACAACTAAAGCTGAAGGTAAAGGAACCGGATTGGGACTGCCAATTTGCCACGATATAGTCACAAAAAAACACGGGGGAAGTTTAGAATGTGTTTCAGCGCCGGGAATGGGCACAGAATTTGCGATCGCCCTTCCGGTGCACAACATTCCTATCAAGGATAATTAGGGCATTAGGCAAAGCCAAGTGATCCCGGTGTGCGATACGAATTTATGGCAGCGAGTAGGACGATCGCCCTCAAAATTCTCGTAATGTAGGAATTAAATACTGTGTCAATGTAAAGGCATCTACTCCTAATTCTGTCCGTTCTTTGGCAGCCATGATTCCGGCTTTGGCGTGCCACCAAACTGCTGTTGCAGCAACTGATTCGGGGGGGGATTTGCGGGCGATCGCACTTGCCAACAGTCCCCCCAACAAACCAGTCAGAACATCGCCGCTGCCGCCTCTAGCGAGGGCTGGGGTGCTTTCTGGATTGATATAGGTGATGGTACGCGCGGCGCAGCTATCCCCTAGGGAATCGCCCCGATCGCTCCAACTGATGCAAACTTTAGCTCCTTTGAGCAATACCACTGCACCGCAAAGCTCAGCCGCTGCTTGAGTTGCGGCAATTCGATCCTCGCCCATTTCGTCCGCTAATTCGGGAAACAAACGCTTAAATTCGCCCGGATGAGGTGTGATAATTGTCAGTGCTGAGCGTTCCGACAAAATCGGGACTGTGCCGAGTTGAGCGAGAATATTTAAACCGTCGGCATCTATAACTAAAGGTCGATCGCACTCCAGTACAGATTCTACAGCGATCGCGGCTTCCAATGTCAGACCAGGCCCTACTGCGATCGCATCATAGACACCCAAATCGATCGCTATCGGCAACTCGCTAATTGAACCATTTGGGGTTTCAGGACACCCGATAACTAAAGCTTCTGGCAACTGACTGCTCAACATCGGTTTAATCGACTCAGGAACAGCAATTGACAGCATTCCCACACCGCTAGCCCTTGCTCCCAATGCTGACAAAATTGCCGCTCCGCTGTACCGACCAGAACCTGCAATAATTAGTAAATGACCGTTAGTGTATTTGTACGAAATTGGCGATCGGGGCAATGGCAAATGCTGAATTGCCGATGCTTTAATAATGCGTTGGATTGATGGCGAATCGCCCAATATTGCTGCAATATCTGGGACGGGAATATCAAAATCAATTAATTCCGAACTGCCGATATATTCTAACGCTTTGTCTTGCAGAAATGCCATTTTCCACAATCCCAAACACAATGTATGTTTTGCTCTGATTGCAGTCCCCAAAACTGCTCCGGTATCTGTATGAATTCCCGATGGAATGTCTATACTAAAAATGGGTATGTTTAAATTATTTATTTCGTCAATAGCTGCGGCGGTGGGATTAGTAATTTCTCGTTCCAATCCAAAGCCAAATAAACCATCTACGAGCAAATCGCAGTTTTTTAGTGATTCAACTTTGTCAACAAAGGGAATATTTAAAGAATGCGCATAATCAGCATGACTTTTGGTGAGTTCTTTAAGCTTAGAAAACGGGCAGTAAATAACTACGGAAAATCCTTGAAAGTGCAATTCGCGAGCCACAACCAAAGCATCACCGCCGTTATGTCCCGGCCCAACCAATACGCCGATAACTGGCAATTGAAAATTAACAATTTTTTGCCCTTCTCCCTTTTTCCTCCTATTGGTTAAATCCGTTAAATCCCGTACATTGCTCGTTGCCGAACTTCGCTCTTCCTTCAACAGCGCCTGAATGCGTTTAGCAATCAATCCGGCGACTTTTTCCATTAAAGCTGCGACTGGCATTCCAGCAGCAAATATTCTCGCTTCTATTTGCCGCATTTGGTCGGCGGTGACAACAAATTTTTGAATAATCATAAGAAGAAGGAAGAGGGAAGAAGGAAGAAGGAAGAAGGAAGAAGGAAGAGGGAAGAAGGAAGAGGGAAGAAGGAAGAGGGAAGAAGGAAGAGGGAAGAAGGCCCTTCGGCTTCGCTCAGGGTGAAAAGAAGGAAGAAGAAAGAAGGAAGAAGAAGGAAGAAGTAGAATGAAGAAGTAAGAGATACACAGTAAGCCTTTGAGCGATCGGTATTTTACGTTTAATTAGGTGGCTTTACTTAATTAGTGTTAAAATTTCAGCTAACAGCAGCAGTACCATTTTGTAGTACATTTGTGGTATGATCGATTAGCTCGATCGCACAAAGTAACAGTAAAATAGCAAATTCTCTCCGTATCATGAACAAGATTGTTGTAGGCCTCTCCGGCGGGGTCGATAGTTCCGCAGCAGCCGCAATTTTACACCATCAGGGCTATGAAGTGGTGGGTTTAACGTTGTGGCTGATGAAAGGCAAAGGTCAGTGCTGCTCTGAGGGAATGGTCGATGCCGCTAAACTTTGCGAAGATTTGGGCGTTCCCCACCACATTGTTGATAGCCGTGAAGTCTTTAAGGCAAGTATTGTCGATTTTTTGGTGGACGGTTACAGTGCAGGAGTTACGCCTTTGCCTTGTTCGCAGTGCAATAAAACTGTGAAGTTTGGGCCGATGCTCAAGTATGCTCACGAAGAACTCGGTATTGAAAAGATTGCGACGGGACACTACGCTCGCATTACCTATGATACTGCTACGGGTCGCTATCAGTTGCTACGGGCGATCGACCCAGCCAAAGATCAATCTTATTTTTTGTATGATTTAACACAGGATTTACTCGCGGGTACGGAGTTTCCTTTGGGGGAAATTACCAAGACTGAAACTCGCAGAATTGCGACGGAATTTGGCTTGACAACCGCTGATAAGCCGGAAAGTCAGGATTTGTGCTTGGTGGAAAGTAACGGTTCGATGCGGGCTTTTCTGGATAAGTACATTGCGCCGCAAAAGGGTGACATTGTAGATAAGGCCGGGCGGGTGCTCGGACAGCATGATGGCGTGCACCACTACACCATTGGTCAGCGGAAGGGACTCGGCATCGCTGCACCGGAACCGCTATATGTGATTGAACTTGATGCTGGTGCTAATCGGGTGATTGTGGGCGATCGCCAGTTGGCGGTAGAATCTGAGTGTAATGTCGATCGGGTAAATTGGGTTTCTGTCGCTCAACCGACGGCTCCGATTCGGGCTTCTGTACAGATTCGTTATCGATCGCAACCCGTCCCCGCTACAATTATTCCTGTAGAATCCTCACAAGCAGACGAAAAAGCCAGTAGTACAAGGGTCAAGGTGATTTTTGACGAACCACAGTTGAGCATTACCCCCGGACAAGCCGCTGTTTGGTATGACGGAGATGTACTGTTGGGCGGTGGGATTATTGAAAGAAACAAACTCCCAAGATAAGACGGCGGTTGAAACCGCGTCTACAGAAACAAAACCCGGATGGTGCGCGGGTTGAAGAAGAGCAATTAAAATTACGTTATTTTCTTCAGAAGACCGGGCGGTTGAAACCGCTTCTACACAAACAAAACCCGGATGGTGCGCGGGTTGAAGAAGAGTCGGCAATTGAAATTACGTTATTTTCTTCAGTCCGCGGAGGCGGACTTCGTTTTTGTAGGCGCGGTTTCAACCGTACGTCCCATCTTTTTGTGGAACCGGCTAAGATTTTCCTAACCTGCTTTCTTTTCCAAACGCAACACATTTCCCCTAGCATTAGTGCGGTAAACCCAAGTTTGGCGACCATCAGAAATCACAACCCGCCAACCTTCGACAATCATTTGGCCGCAAATTTCATCAGCTTTTACGATTCCCAAACAAGTATTCGGCCAACTTTGCCGGCTCGATTCAGTTACTTTCAACTTGTCAGCAGCAATCCCAGTTTGGCGTGACAAGTCTTGGCGAACTGCTGCTGCTAAGGTTGCGGGCAATTGGTTCGGGGGATTTTGGCGCGTACCCTCGGCCAAATTGCCCGGTTCGGAAATTAAACTATTTAGTGCCAATCCAGAATAGCTAATGTTTTTTAACACCGCCGTTGGATTCTCTTGCTTTTCCAACTGGGCGAGGGAATGTTTTAGACCACCCGCGTTAGCCGCAGCGGTGTGTATTAGCACCGGATACATTTCCCATGCGAGAATTCCTGTGAGCACTAAAGCCAAGATTAAAGGATTTGGCTGCTTTTTACCTCGGTTTTGACTGTTTTTAGAGTTATTTTCGGAGATTGGTTTCATCATAAGCCCTCTTTCTCACTTTACACTCTTGCGATCGCTCCCGATCACTCAACTCCAGATACTTATTTAGACACTGTTGCTGGTGTTGTTGGTTCCTTTGTGCAGAGCCCAGTTGACGCCAGTCGTGCAGCACAAGTATTTTATACTCGCTGCCGGCACTTGTATTTTGTGGAAACTTGCACTACCCAGCTATTACTTAATTTTTACTTTTAGTCTCGCGGTATCGAGAAAAACTTAGGCATAAGTAAATATTCTGAAAATAATCGGATTTTGGGCCAGAATCTCACTACAAATGACTATTCATCTTTCCAAAACACAAGAAGCTGTTTTAGACTGTGGGAGGCGAGCTGAGCCGCCGATATCAAAGGGATGCCGCACAATCTGTTGCAACAGGATGGGAACGCATTACAAATTAAGCCAGCTATCGCTGATTAATTGTAGCATTCTGGTTTTCAAGTGCGATTCCCAAAATACTTTAGTAGCGCTCGTTACTTTTTTAGTACAATTTTGTTTAAATGTATTGATTATGAACAAAAAATCCCTGGGAATCCATTTAATGAATCGACTGAGCTATCCTCAAAAATTTACCTTAATTGGTTTTTTATTTGCGATTCCGTTAACCTTGGTGATGTACCTGTTGATTTCCGAAATCAACAGCAGGGTTGATTTTGCCCAAAAAGAAATCTACGGTAATCAATACCTGCGCTCGCTGCGCCAATTGAGGGAATATATACCGAAACTTCAACAGTTAAATTATCAGGGTTTAAATCCCAATTTTAGCAAGCCAGATCCCAGCGGAAATTTAGAAGCTAAGATAGACGCCAACTTTCAATCCTTGGCAAAGATTGATCGCCAGTTAGGAAAAATTTTATTTTCTACTCAAAAATTCAATGCCACTTATCAAGATTGGCAAAATTTTAAACTTCGTCGCAGTCAGTGGAGTTTAGAAACTTACGATTTTGTCTATCATAAATTAGCCGCAAATATTAATAAGTTGAGCGCTCATGTCGGCGATACTTCCAATCTAATATTAGACCCTGATTTAGATACCTATTATTTGATGGATGCCACTTTGCTGAAGATTCCAGAAATGCAAAAACTCTTGTCAGAAATTAGGCTAATTTCTCGCAAAAATAGCTTACGCTCGGATGCGACATCTGAAGAAAGAGCGCAACTGATTACTTTTTCTGGAAAATTGAGAGAACTCAATAAAGATTTAGCAATCAATATGGAAGTTGGATTTAAAAATAATCGTCAGGGGAATCTCCGACCTAAATTAAGCGAGCATTTGACAAGATTTAACTCCAGAATAGAGCAACTAACTGGGCAACTTGATAAACTGATTTATCCCACAGCCTTAGTAGAATATTATGTCTATCTAGATGGCAGCGATCGAGTTATTGCTTCAAGTTTTCAACTGTGGGACGAAAATCTCAATGAATTAGATTTTCTTCTGCAAAAACGCATTGATAATTTTGTCGCAAAAAAACAGATAATTTTGATTTTTGTGTCAATAATTTTAGCAATGGTTATTTATCTATTTGTATCTTTTTATAGGTCAGTTATGCAAACAGTATTTGTGCTTGACGAAGCCTCAAAAAAGATGGCAAATGGCAATGTAGGTTACAAGATTATTTTGGATAACAGAGATGAGCTCGGACAAGTTGTAAGTTCATTTAACAAGATTGCCGATGCTTTGGTTGGTGCAAACCAAGAAATTAGTGTTCTCAACGATCGCCTAAAAGCCGAAAATGTACGGATGAGTGCCGAACTAGATGTCACTCGCAAGATTCAGCAGATGCTGCTACCGAAAGACCGAGAACTCAACGAAGTTGTGGGATTAGATATTGCGGGATTCATGGAGTCTGCTGATGAAGTAGGCGGCGACTATTACGATGTACTACAGCACGAAGGTAGAGTAAAAATTGGCATTGGCGATGTGACGGGACATGGATTGGAGAGTGGCGTTTTAATGATTATGGTTCAAACGGCAGTCCGAACTTTGCTCGCCTACAATGAACCAGATCCGGTAAGATTTTTAAGTGCTATTAACAGTGCAATTTATGATAATGTGCAGCGGATGAAATGCGACAAAAATGCCAGCCTTGCTTTGCTAGACTATGAGCAGGGAATGCTGAAGTTGAGCGGCCAGCACGAAGAAATGATTGTCGTGCGGTGTAACGGTTCTGTGGAGCGGTTTGATACGATCGATTTGGGTTTCCCGATCGGGCTGGATGCAAATATTGCTGAATTTGTTGCTGAAACAATTGTACAGTTGCATTCAGGAGATATCGTAGTGCTGTATACTGATGGGATTACGGAGGCTGAAAATATGGATAAAGTGCTTTATAGTTTAGAGAAGTTAATAGAGGTAATACAGATTAATTGGCAGCGAACGGCAACAGAAATCAGGCACGCTGTAATTGACGACGTGCGATCGCACATTGGCGAACAAAAAGTTTTTGATGACATCACTTTGCTGGTACTTAAACAAAAATAGCTAACTCAAGTTGCTAGGAATGAAGCTAGAGTAATTGGTAATTGGTAATTCATAATTGGTAGTTGGTCATGGACATGATTCAAACTTTCGGCGATTTCATCGAGCCGACTCCCAGCCAGGAATACTTAATAATTGGATTTTCTCCGAGTTCGATTCCCCTCAAGCAGCGGTGGCGGAACAACGGTTTGTCGGCGGATTTTCTGGCTGACTACTTGACGACTTTTTTCCCTGGAAACGAAGACGACCCCTCGACAATTGACAGACAAGCTGAAATAAAAAGCGCTGTGAGCTACATTGCTAACGAGTTATTAGAGAATGCGATGAAGTTTAATGATGAAACCTCGGAGTACCCGATCGACATTAAACTACAATTAAAGAGCGACGGACTGATTTTCTCAGTTGCTAACAGCATCTCTCCCCAAGCTGTGGATCAGTTTCAGGGTTACATTCGGCAGTTGCTAGCCTCGGATCCGAGCGAGCTGTACATTGAGCAATTGGAAAAAAATGCTGCTGACGAGAGCTCTACTGATTCTGGATTGGGCTTGCTGACGATGCTCAGCGATTATACCGCCAAAATGGGCTGGAAGTTCCAGACCGTGCAAAAAGACCCGGAAGTAATTACGGTGACAACTATGGTGCAATTAAGAGTATAGGTAAGAGTGGGCGATCGATCATATCTAAGGAACTTTTTTGCTGACAATGGAAATTAAAACGGAAGATTACGAGATCTGTTACGATCCGGCAACGGCAACTGTGAGTTTTGTTGGCTCTCTAAGGCTGAGCGGGGCCGAAGACTACGCGCCGATAGTGCAGTTGCTGGGCGAGGTAGCCGACGTGGAACAGGCGAAAATTACCCTCAATTTGCAGCAGTTAGAATTTTTGAACAGTTCTGGCATCAATATGCTGTCGAAGTTTATTATCGAGGTGCGCAAAAAAGCCGGGATAACAATGGCGGTAAAAGGCTCTCAACGTATAGCTTGGCAAGGTAAATCTTTGAAGAATTTGCAGCGCTTGATGCCTGCTTTGCAGTTGGAATTACTATAGACACACAATGACTTTTAGGGTACGGGCTGTTGAGCAATTTTCTGTTAGTCGATGCGCAAATTTTCGAGTTATGCTGGAAGAACAACCATCTAGAGAACAGCTACTTTTAGAAATAGAAAGATTGCGCCAGCAAGTGGAAGACTTGAAGGAGGAAAAAGCGGATCTGGAAATTTTGCTGGAAAATACTGCTGAACATTCCGATACGGTGGAAAGTGAGTTGCGCGATCGGGCATTGGAGGCGGTGCGAGAAGGTGAAGTCAAGCTGGCTCAATTTCTCGAAGCGATTCCGGTAGGTGTGGCTGTACTCGATTTTGAAGGCAAACCTTACTACGTCAATCACGCCGGAAAGCAGTTACTTGGTCAAGGGGTTGTACCGTTAAATTTAGTTGATAATTTGTCAGAAGTTTATCAAATTTATATCGCGGGAACTGATATTATTTACCCTTCCCAGAATTTGCCACTCGTCCGAGCTTTGAGCGGTGAGAGCACAACGACTGATGATATGGAAGTTCATCAACCCGACAAAAAAGTTCCCATTGAGGGTTGGGGAACACCAATTTTTGATGACGCTGGCAAAGTTGCTTTTGCGATCGCAGTTTTTCAAGATATCACGGAACGCAAACAAGCTGAAGCCGATCGCCATAAATTTATTAATAAATTATTTGAACTCAATCAAAATCTGGAAAAATCCCTGGATGCTGAATCAGACTTAACTGATGCCTACGGGCGATTTGTGCCACATCAATTTCTGAATTTGTTGGGATATGAAAGTATTATCGATGTCAATTTAGGCGACCAAGTGCAGGAGGTAATGTCGGTGCTGTTTGCGGACATCCGCGACTTCACGATGCTTTCGGAAACTATGACACCGCAAGAAAATTTTAATTTTATCAATGCTTACCTGTCGCGGATGGAGCCGGCTATTACTAGCAATCACGGGTTTATTGATAAATACATTGGCGATGCGATTATGGCTCTGTTTAGCGACTGCGCAGATGATGCAGTGAAAGCGGGTATTGCGATGCTAGACATCCTGACTGATTACAACGAACACCGTCAAAGTGTCGGCTACATCCCGATAAAAATTGGCATTGGCATCAATTCGGGTTCTTTGATGCTGGGGACAGTCGGTGGCAAAAGCCGAATGGACAGCACTGTGATTAGTGATGCTGTTAATTTGGCATCTCGGATTGAAGGATTGACCAAAGATTATGGCGTACCTCTGTTAATTTCTCAGCAGACTTTGGAACGGTTGCGAAATCCGGCTGATTATGCTATTCGGATTGTGGATAAAGTACAGGTAAAAGGAAAATCTCAGTATGTGATAGTCTATGAGGTATTTGATGCCGATCCGCTGGAAATGCGATCGGCAAAGCTAGAAAATTTGCCCGTATATCATGAAGCGATGTTACTGTGCGAGCGCCAGGAGTTCCGATCAGCGGGAAAATTGTTTGAAGAGTGTTTGCGGACAAATCCGAACGATGGGGTAGCTCGTATTTACCTGAAACGCTGTCGGGATTGGCGATCGCTCCTCAAGGGAATTTAGTCAGTAGTCAGTAGTCAGTAGTCAGTAGTCAGTAGTCATTAGTCATATCCGCTTACATCTGAATTAGATCGATCGCGCGATCGCCTTCCTCGGACTTCTACTCAAAAAAATATGATTCCGATGCAAGCGGAAGCGATCGGGTGCTGCTGCGATCGGTTTGGCGACAGAGTATTTACCAAGAAACCCGGTTTCTCCTCTAAAAGTGCGTAAGTCCTGATAATATAATAACTACTTTGGAGTGTCAATAAAAGACGATGAGAATCAACAAGCGGCAGCCGAGAATATCTATAAAACCTTCAGTAATTAAAGTTATCGCTCTGTTCTGTCTGTGCTGCTTGTTGACTGCAAGCTGCGGACAGCGGGCCAATCGATCTGTGAATGCGAGCGGCGACAATGTTAATAACCGCGTTACGATCGGCACAACCTTGAAATTGCGGACGATCGACCCCGCCGACGCTTACGAAGTTATCTCAGGACAACTGCTGCGCAATTTGGGCGATACTCTCTACACTTACAAGTCGGGAACTACTGAGTTAATCCCCGGCTTAGCGACAGCAATGCCAAAAGTTAGCGCAGACGGATTGACATATACAATTCCCTTGCGTCAAGGCGTGATTTTCCACGACGACACACCGTTTAACGCCGCAGCAATGGAATTTTCCTTGCAGCGGTTTATCAAAAATGGCGGCCGTCCGTCTTTCTTGTTGGGTGATGCAGTAGCATCGGTGAAAGCGACGGGCGAATACGAATTAACTTTTCAACTCAAAAAGCCTTTTGCTGCTTTTCCAGCCCTGTTGACATTTGCCGGTATTTGTGCAGTTTCTCCGAAAGCTTATGAGATTGGGGATGGTAAATTTAAACCCGATACATTTGTGGGAACTGGACGCTACAAGTTGGCGAAGTACGGTAGCGATTCTCTCAAGTTTGACGTGTTTGACAAGTATTGGGGGGAAAAACCAGTTAATCAAGGTATTGACATTTTGCTGCTTTCGACTTCTTCAAATTTGTTCAATACTTTTCAGACTGCTGCGATCGATGTAGCTTATTTATCTCTGGATGCCGATCAATTTCGCAGCTTGGACGAGGGAGCAAAAAAAGGGAAATGGCAGGAAATCGCGGGGGAAAGCAGTACGGTTAGTTATATGACGCTGAATATGAAGTCTAAACCGCTGGACAAGTTAGAAGTGAGACAGGCGATCGCAGCAGTGATGGATCGGCCCCTGATTACCGATCGCATACTGGGGGGACAAGGGCAGCCGCTGTACAGTCTGATTCCCACAAGCTTCGACGTTCAAAAACCGGTGTTTAAAGAACTGTACGGCGACGCCAACACCACAAAAGCGAAGGAATTGTTAACAAAAGCGGGATATTCGGCCGCGAATCCGTTTATTCTGCAAATTTGGCATCCTACTGGTTCCACAAAACGAACTTTAGTGGCGAGTATGATCGAGGCGTTAGCTAAACAGAAAATGGACGGGATAATGCGGGTAGAAATTAACAGTGTTGAATCTCCGACTTTATTCCAGAATATAGAGAAGGGGATTTATCCTGCGGTGTTAGTGGATTGGTCTGCCGACTTTTTTGACGCCGACAATTACATTCAGCCGTTTTTGGATTGTGCGACGGGTTCGGAGGCCACCGGGTGCGAAAAGGGTGCGAGCCAGGGTCAGGGTTCGTTTTATTATAGCGATCGGGTAAATCAACTGATCGACAAGCAACGCAAAGAACCAAACCCCGAAACCCGGAAAGCTTTGTTTGGCGAAATTCAGGACATACTAGGTAGAGATGTACCTTTCATCCCTCTTTGGCAGGATAAGGACTATACTTTTGCTCAGAACAATATCACGGGTGCCCGCCTAGAGCCGACGCAATCCTTTCCCTTTTGGTTCCTGAAAAAGCAATAATTGTTTACAATAATTGTTAAGAGTTGAAACGTCCAAAATCATACCATCTTTTGTGCACAACAGGGTGATGATTGTCACAGTTTATCGAAGAGACCGATCACCCAACTCTCTCTAAAAATGTTGGATAGTATTAGAGAGAGAGATATCGCTGAGGGTGAGTATATGAAATTTGGAATTTTAACAACTACAGGGCTGCTAATTGCGATCGGTTTTGCTTCTGGAGTCAAAGCAGAAAACGTATCACAAGTCAAGCAACTATTAGAAACTAATAATTGTAGCGGCTGTGACTTGACAGGAGCGCAGCTTTCTGGTAGGGATCTCAGCGGCGCGAATTTGAGCGGTGCAAACTTGAGCGGTGCAAATTTGAGCGGTGCTAACCTCAACGAAGCCAAACTGAACGAAGTAAATCTGACACAAGCTAAATTGCCAGGTGCGAGCCTAATTGGGGCTAGAATGCACGGGGCAAATTTGGAGGGTGCTGATTTGACTCGCGCTAACCTGAGTCTGGCTGGTTTAGTAATTGCCAGTTTGAAAAATACCAACCTCACCAGCGCTAATTTAGTCGGCGCTAATTTAGAAAGTGCTAATTTGGCTGGTGCGAACCTGAAAAATGCTCGCCAGTCTGTAGCGAATTTAGCTAATACCCGCCTCATGGGTGGCAGTTTGTCGGGAATAGACGTGATGGGGGTTAACTTGCGGGATGCAAATTTGACTGGTGCAAATTTGAACGGTGCAAATTTGAACGGTTCGGACTTGACTGGTGCTAATTTAAAAGATGCCAATATGGCAAATGTAGATTTGAAAAACGCTGCTTTGCCGTAGGACGATCGCCAATTGCTATATTTGACTATCGTGTTTAACAACCTTAATATCATCGTGTAGGGGCAATTTCCTAAATTGCCCCTATAATTTTAATTGCGTGTAATTTTAATTTTCCGTTAAGCTGCCCGATCAATCTTCGTCAGCGGCATCTTGGGGGAAACGGATAATATCATCATCGCCAAGGTATTCGCCATTTTGGATTTCAATCATCACCAGAGGAATCACGCCGGGGTTTTCCACGCGGTGAGCGGTATTCATGGGAACATAGGTTGATTGTTTCTGCATGAGAATTGTCTCTTTGTCATCGCAGATAACTTTAGCGGTACCGGAGACGACAACCCAGTGCTCGCTGCGGTGATAGTGCATTTGGGTGCGGATGTGGTGTCCCGGTTTGACTTCGATGCGATTGATCTTGTAACGATCGCCCGCGTCTATGACTGTAACTTTACCCCAAAACCGAGCTTGCGTGCGATCGTCCGTTTTTTCTGTTGTGTCCACTGTTTCCACCATGCTGTTGATCTCGCTAACGGTGTCTGTAAAAATATTTATATTTGAAAGTATATCAGGGAGAGGGTAAGTCTGTAAGTGCGATCCTCTTCGAGGGCTTCGCTAACGGGCTTTTGGTGAATTTTTTATCTGATAATCCAGCTTCATCAGATCGATAGCCATTCACGAGCATCCACAAACTGAGACAAATGCTTCACATTTGTTGTAGCAATTACCACTTCATTTCCCTGATTTGCTTCCAATATTGCTTGAGCCGCCAGAATCACATTCCCATCAAGTGCATGGGGATCTGCCGTTGGCCTTCCTCTGCTTCGTGCATCCGCCCACAACTGAGCAGCTAAAAGCATTACCTCCGAAGTCAAAGGACGGTATGGAATTTCCGCTTTCAGTTCATCAAGTCGTTTAATACTTGCCAGCTTACCTGCACGAATTAATTCACGCCTCACCTCATAGTCAGCAATTTCAGGAAGCATTACAATGTAACCTTTTAGCAGCAAAGATTGCAGCCAGAGTTTACCTTCTTGATATAAAGGAGAGGCGGCTTTGGGATTTGTGACAATTCCTAAAAGCCCAGAATCTAACAACACTATTTTGCTCATGGACTATATATGCACGGGGTTTTCTTCTAGTGCCTTGCGGAGAACTTCAGCGGTTTCTGTTTGTTCCTGTTCATCTCCATCGTCTACCCAAGACTGTAGCAGCTTGCTCAGAGCTTCGTGCTGCTGTAGGGGATCGATTGTCTTAATTTCGGCTATAGCTTTTGTCGAAGTATCGGGAGTTATTGGCTTAACTGTCACAGTTTCCAGAAATAACCGCATCATCTGAAGCAAATTCGGCCAATATGCTCTCGGAGTTTGCTGAATTACACTGAGAAACTCTACAATTTCATTGCCAATGCGAGTTTCTGGCGCTGAAGTTGTTGTCGCTGGACTTTCACTGATTAAAGCTTGTTCAGACATAATCACTTTTCTCCTTTCTCGGATTTATATGAATTGCGATCGATTTATAAACTTAGTAGTTTGTAGGGTGTGCACTGCGCACCGGTTGACTTTGAGCAGCGCCGGATATCACTAGACTTCTTGCATAAATCTTTGATTAATACGAAAACCGCAGATATAAGGCAGATAAACGGAGATAAACGCAGATAATTTCAAGATACTTTCGACTTTTGCCACAAGTCTACTGATTTACCTGCGTTTCATCGTCTTGATACCGTCAAACCAACTTTCGTATAACTTGTTGCGCACCCTACAAATTCAGTTGGTGAAACCCACTCTACTTTTATTGTAAACAAAAGGCGGGCAATTGCCCGCCCTTGAATTACTTGCTCAACACACCTTCAGGAATTCCCAAAATATCCTCAATGCGCGGCATATCTTCCAAAGCAATCACTCGCCCTTCATCCTCAAAACCAGCAATTTGATCGAAATTCAAATAGCGATACAAATCGCTAGCAAAAGGATCGATTCTCTTCGACACAATCTCCATGTATTCTTCGACTGTGGGAATGCGACCCAACAGCGAACAAACTGCTGCTAATTCTGCCGAACCGAGATAAACTTGTGCATCTTTGCCCATCCGGTTGTTGAAGTTGCGAGTCGAAGTTGAAAACACCGTTGTGGCATCTTTGACACGCGCTTGATTGCCCATGCAAAGACTGCATCCCGGCATTTCCGTGCGCGCTCCAGCGGCTCCAAAAATGCTGTAATAACCTTCTTCTTTTAGTTGCTGTTCGTCCATCCGAGTTGGCGGACAAATCCATAGGCGAGTTTTCACTTCCCCTGAACCTTCCAATACCTTCGCAGTGGCGCGGTAGTGGCCGATATTTGTCATGCAAGAACCGACAAATACCTCGTCAACCCGATCGCCCGCAACCGCACTCAACAGCTTCACATTATCCGGGTCATTCGGTGCAGCCACAATCGGTTCTGTAATCTCGTTCAAATCAATTTCGATGATTTCCACATACTCCGCATCAGCATCCGCTTCTAGCAACACCGGATTAGCCAACCATTCCTCCATCTTCGCCACCCGGCGCATCATCGTCCGCGCATCTTCATAGCCCCGCGCTACCATATTTTTCAGCAGCGCGACATTAGAACGAATGTACTCAGAAACAGTCTCCACACTCAATTTAATCGTGCATCCGGCGCAAGAACGCTCCGCCGAGGCATCGGTCAATTCAAAAGCCTGCTCGACCTTCAAATCGGGCAAACCTTCAATCTCCATAATCCGCCCAGAAAAGACGTTTTTCTTATTCTGTTTCGAGACTGTCAGCAAACCTCTTTGAATCGCTACATAGGGAATTGCATTCACCACATCTCTAAGCGTTACTCCCGGCTGCAATTCACCTTTAAATCTGACTAAGACCGATTCCGGCATATCCAAAGGCATCACGCCCAAGGCGGCAGCAAATGCCACCAATCCCGAACCCGCAGGAAAAGAAATTCCTAACGGAAAACGAGTATGAGAATCGCCACCAGTTCCCACTGTATCCGGCAATAACATCCGGTTTAGCCAAGAGTGAATAATCCCATCTCCAGGACGCAAAGCTATGCCCGCCCGTTGTGACATGAAATCTGGTAATTCGTGGTGAGTTTTGACATCAACTGGTTTTGGATAGGCGGCGGTATGGCAGAAACTTTGAATCACCAAATCAGCGCTAAATCCCAGACAAGCCAGTTCTTTCAATTCGTCGCGAGTCATTGGCCCGGTGGTGTCTTGCGAACCGACTGTGGTCATGACTGGTTCGCAAGATGTACCCGGACGAACCCCGGACAAACCGCAAGCTTTCCCTACCATCTTTTGAGCTAAGGTGAAGCCTTTTCCGGTATCGGCGGGAATAGTTGGACGGGTAAAAATTTGGCTAATTCCTACTCCTAAAGCTTCGCGAATTTTGTCGGTTAAAGTGCGTCCGATTAATAGCGGAATGCGGCCGCCGGCGCGAACTTCGTCGAGGATTGTGTCGGGTTTGAGGGTGAAGGTGGAAATGATTTCTCCGGCTTCGTTGGTGATTTCTCCTTTGTAGGGATGGATGGTGATTACCATGCCGGTTTCCATTTTGGCGACATCGCATTCGATCGGCAATGCGCCGGAATCTTCAGCGGTATTGAAGAAAATCGGGGCGATCGCACTTCCTAGAATATAACCGCCGTTGCGCTTGTTGGGTACAAACGGAATATCGTTACCAATGTGCCACAGCACGGAGTTAATCGCCGATTTCCGCGAGGAACCGGTGCCGACAACATCGCCGACGTAGGCTACGGGATGGCCTTTTTCTTTCAATTGGGCGATCGTTTCCAGAGCTCCGGGCATCTTGCTTTCGAGCATCACCAAAGCGTGTAGGGGAATGTCTGGCCGCGTGGTAGCATGAGGTGCAGGAGACAAGTCATCGGTATTGGTTTCTCCGGGGACTTTGAAGACTGTAACGGTAATGGCTTCGGCTAGTTCGGGGCGGCTGGTAAACCACTCGGCATCAGCCCAAGAATCGACTACCTGCTTGGCGTAGGGATTGGTATCCGACAGGGCGAGAATGTCGTGGAAGGCGTCAAATACTAATAGGGTTTTGCTCAAGGCGCGGGCTGCGGTGGCGGGAATCGCGATTTCGGCAGTGGGATTGAGCAAATCGATTAAAGATTGGACGTTGTAACCGCCCATCATTGTCCCTAGCAGATAAACTGCCCATTTGGGAGCAATTAGGGGGCTGTGGATTTCGCCTTTAGCAATGCCGGTTAAAAAACCAGCTTTGACGTAGGCTGCTTGGTCTACTCCAGGTGGCACGCGATCGCGCAATAATTCGATTAAGGCTTCTTCTTCTCCCGGTGGCGGATTTTTCAGCAACTCGCAGAGTTCTGAGGTTTGCTGGGCGTCTAGCGGCAGCGGTGGAATTCCCAATGCGGCTCTTTCGGCAGCCTGTTGGCGGTAAGATTCAAGCATTTCTCCTCTCTCCTCGGATAGTTTTGGGTAGTTGTTGGCAGATGACATTACTTTTTAGAGTAGGGGCTGGCGTTGCACATTTGGCAAAGTGCCCCGCTATACATGAAAATTTAACGCAACTTGAGAAACTGTAGACTTTCATCCCAAAGACAGATGCGATCTCCATCTGGGGCGCAGCTAAAACTCCAGCCGATCAGTTTTGGGGGGCTGAGTTGCATTGTTCTGGTTAAGATTAATGTGGTGGCGGTCGATCGATCGTCCTCTGCATCTGAAATCCTCACTCACCACAAGTGTAAAAAAGTTATCCGCTCAATGGATCAATTCAAAAATGGAAAGTTTTATTCCTGAAGACAGTCAGGGCTGTGCAGCCAAGCCGGACTTGTACGAAGAGTTGCAAGGAACCAAAGAGTTACTGCTGACGATCGCCAATTCGATGCCCATGCCCATGATCGTCAGCAGTCTGCCTGACGGCATAATTCTTTATAGCAACGATTTATGCCGTCAGGCTTTCGGGCTTAAAGCCTTCCAGTCGATCGACCACCAAAAAGTATCCATCCTCTACAACCAGCCTGCTGAGCGCCAGGAAATGCTGGAGGATCTCGCCTGCAACGGACACGTCCGCGAGAAAGAAGTCCGCCTCAAAAAAGCTGACGGGACGCTGTTTTGGGCAACTGTATCGATGCGGTATTTGACATTGCTGTCGGAAAAAACTGTTTTGTCGGTGTTCTGTGACATTACCGAGCGCAAGCTAATCGCCGCCAAGGAGCAGGAATTGCTCACATCAATCCACTTGCGGGCTCGCCAGCAAGCGGCCGTCGCTTACTTGGGGCAGCAGGCCCTGGCAGAAACAGATTTGTCCGCACTGATGGACAAAGCTGGGGTGTTAATTGCCCAAACCCTAGATGTCGAGTATTGCCAGTTTTTGGAACTGTTGCCTTCTGGCCATGCTTTTCTGCTGCGATCGGGGGTGGGCTGGCAGCCCGACCTTGTTGGTAGCGCTACTGTCACCGCTTCTAGTCGATCGCAAGCAGGTTACACCTTGCTAATGGGTCAACCGACGATTGTCGCAGATTTGCGTGTGGAAACGCGCTTTAGCGACTCGCCACTGCTGCACAACCACCGGGCTGTCAGTGGCGTTACTGTGATCGTTCCCGGCAATCGGGGACAGGAGAAAAGGAACTGGGGACAAGCAGAACCAGTGAAAACTGCTGAGTCGCCGGTCTGGGGCATTTTGGGAGTTCACAGCAAGCAAGAGCGGGTTTTCAGTCAAGATGACGTTTATTTTGTAGAAGCGATCGCCAATCTGTTAGCTGCGGCGATCGAGCGCATTCGATCGCAAGAGCGCTTACAAATGATGGAACGGGCGATCGAGAGTACCAGCAACGGTATTGCGATCGCCGATGCCACAGTTGCAGATAATCCAATTATTTATGTCAATCCTAGTTTTGAGCGGATCACGGGTTATAGCAGAGACGAATTAGTTGGAAAAAATTGCCGTTTTTTACAGGGAGAAAATACTAATTACCCCGAAGAAGTTAAAGATCTACGCAATGCTATTGAAGAAGGCAAAGAATGCCAAGTTATCTTGCGTAACTTTCGCAAAGACGGAACACCTTTTTGGAACGAACTTTCTATTGCTCCGGTATACAACTCGCGACGACACTTGACTCACTTTATTGGAGTGCAAACAGATGTCACCGACCGCCAGCGTTCGGAAGAAGAATTATTTTTAAAGTCCCAAGACTTAGCCACGTTCGGTGCCAATCTCAAACACTTGCACCGGATTACAACTTATCATTATCAAAATTTTGAAGAACTGGTTGCCGATTATCTAACAGCAGGCTGTTTAATGTTTGGACTTTCTATTGGCATCATGGCTGAAGTTCAGGATGAAACTTTTATTGTGCGGGCAGCGAAAGCAGATTTAGGATACTTTGTACCAGGCTTAGAATTGCACCTCAGCGATACTTACTGCGCTCCGGTGATTAAACTAAAAAAAACAGTTTCGTATTCTCATATAGGAGCAGATATGGAGATACGCGAACATCCAGCTTATCAAAAATGCCATTCGGAATCTTACATCGGAACGCCGATATTTGTTAACAATAAAATTTACGGGACTTTGAGTTTTAGTTCGCGAGAAATCAAAACAAAAAATTTTGAGTACCAGGAAATAGAAATCATAGAATTGATGGCTCAAAGCATCGGTAAAATTCTGGTGGTTCACCAAATGGAAATCGAACGCCAGCAAGCCGAAAAAGAGCGCTGCGAGTTGATAGTATCTCTCCAAGAAAGTGAAGAACGGTATCGCCGTTTAGTAGAACTATCTCCCGAAGCGATCGCCGTTTACATTCAAGGGAAAATTGCCTACATCAATGCCGCCGGCGCTAAACTCCTCGGTGGCATCTCTCCGGCAGAGCTCATCGGCTTTCCAATATTGAATTTCGTTCATCCAAACTATGTCGAAAAAGCCAGAGAGCGCATCAGGCAAGTCGAGGAAGAAAATCAGCCGATCGAGCTTGCCGAAGAAAAACTAATGCGGATTGACGGAGAAATAATCGACGTTGAAGTTGCCGGCATCCCTGCTACTTATCAAGGCTTAGCCGCCGCCCAAATTATTATCAGAGATGTCACCGAGCGCAAGCGAGTAGAAAGGCAACTGCTACACGGCGCTTTTCATGACGCGCTGACGGGTTTACCCAACCGCGTTTTGTTCATCGACAGGCTAGGACAAGCCATCCGCCGATCCAATCAGTCCTCCGATTATAAATTTGGTTTACTTTTCCTAGATTTAGACCGCTTCAAAGTAGTTAATGATTCTTTAGGACACATTCTAGGAGACAAACTGCTAGTCGCCCTCGCGGATCGGCTGCTAACCTGCGTGCGGGCTTCTGATACCGTCGCGCGGTTGGGGGGAGACGAATTCACCATCCTGCTAGACCACATTCAGAGCCTCAGCGACGCCACCGAAGCAGCTAAAAAGATACAAAAAGAACTGACGAAGCCGTTTCATCTCGAAGGGCACGAAGTATTTACCACGGCTAGCATTGGCATTGTTTTCAGTCAAGGCGAAGTCACAGCCAGTGGCGAATCGAATTCGTACACTCACCCAGAAGAATTCCTACGCGATGCTGACATCGCTATGTACCGCGCTAAAGCTTTGGGTAAGGCCCGCCACGAAGTCTTTAATTTGGCGATGCACGACCAAACTATGTCGCTGTTGCAGTTAGAAAATGACCTGCGGTTGGCTATTTTGGGCAAGGAGGAATTAGGAGAGAGCAAGGATCAATGTTCGCACTTTATTGTGCACTACCAACCGATTATTTCGATCGCCAGCGGTGCGATCGAGGGTTTTGAGGCTTTGGTGCGCTGGCAGCACCCGGTTCGGGGTCTAGTTCCGCCGTCTACTTTTATCCCTGTAGCTGAAGAAACAGGTTTGATCGTGCCTCTGGGAGCCTGGGTGTTGCGGGAAGCTTGTCAGCAATTGCGGATTTGGCAAGAAATGTTGATGGAAGAAGGAAGAAGGAAGAAGGAAGAAGGAAGAGGGAAGAGGGAAGAGGGAAGAGGGAAAAAATTATCTGTGACAAATCATCAATTATTTGTGACAAATCATCAATTATCTGTGACAAATCATCAATTATTTGTGACAGATTATCAATTATCTGTGACAAATCATCAATTATCTGTGACAAATCATCAATCACCAATTCCCAATTACCAGTTACCAATTATTGACCCTTCGCAATTAACAATGAGCGTCAATCTTTCTCCGAAACAGTTAGGTATGCCGAATTTAATCGAATATATAGATGAAATTTTGGCAGAAACTGGCTGCGATCCGAGCTGTTTAAAATTGGAGATTACTGAAAGTGCGATCGTGGAAAATGTGATGAAGGCCAATATTGTGCTCGCCCAATTAAAAGATAGAAATATTCGATTGTCGATCGACGATTTCGGTACTGGCTATTCGTCTTTGAGTTATTTGCACCGCTTTCCGCTGGATACGCTGAAGATCGATCGATCTTTTGTGAGTCGGTTGGGGGCTGTGGAAAACGGTGACAGCGGGGGTCAGCCTTTGCAGATTGTGCGGGCGATCGTGACTTTGGCTCACAATTTGGGATTAAATGCGATCGCCGAAGGCATTGAGACAGCCGAACAGTTAGCACAGCTTCGGGAACTAGGCTGCGAATTAGCTCAGGGATATTGGTTTTCTAAACCTTTGGACAGTAACGCGATAACTGAAATTCTTAAAAGACATATTTCTCAGTAGTCAGTTGGAAATTGGTAGTTGGCAGTTGTAAGTTCTCAAAAAGAAGAGGAAGAAATAACAAATAAGGTACACAATCATTGAACAATTTACTGGCTTCACTTTTTTTCAAGCCATAAAGCTTGATGGCTTGGATGACCATAGCAGCCGAGGTCGTAACCGTAGGGTTTTGGTATGGGTTTTGCGATCGCACAGCAGGATGAGGGACTACTTCCAGTCTATGTCATAACCGCCAAAGCGGTTGCTATATCGGGAGTCAGAATCAATGGGAGTCTGATTGATTCTGACTTCTGTATTATTTTTTATTTTTAATCAAAAACTTCACTTATTCCCAGTAACCCCAAAAGTCTTGATGCGCGACATTACAACTTAGTTGCTTTTGAGCAATCATTTGTTGTTTTTGACTCAACCAGCTTTTGAACTTTTGTTGTAAAGTTTCTTCTTCAAGAATTTCTGGAATCGATGCTTCCATAAACCCTAAAAGTAACTGAAGAAAAATGCGATCGCTACCACTGATTTCCCAGGGACTTTCTCCCTGCAACCCCTTCATCCCAATCCCCTGCATTGCTTCCCACATAAAAGCACCGCAGTCAGATCCCATGCCTCTGCCGAAGTCTTGAGGGCGCTGCATATGCCGATCGTAGTATTTAATAAACCCCGCATCCTCATCGGTTTGAGGAGTAAAATTCATACCCGTATAATTAAGAGTAGTCAGAATGGGCAATTGGTACTTATTGAGATATTTGAGGAAAATCTGAAATTGTTGTTTGCTAAATAGATCGAAAACGGCATTAGCAACAACCAAGTTGATCGTTTCTAAATTTATGAGATTTTCTAATTCTAAAATAGAACCAACGATTCCCTGAATAGTAATTTTATGGACTTGGTTTTCCAAGTTTAATCTTAAAGACTGATATTTTGAATCATATCCATTTTTGACTGCCCAAGATGCTAAACTAGCAAAAGCAATTTCCAAGAGTTCTTGATTTTGTTCAACCAGAAACCACTCCTGATCTTGGGAAAATTTGCTCAGATAGTAACGACAGTTAGCACCTGTACCAGCCCCCAAATCAACAATTCTCAGGTGTTTGTGTTTTTTTAAGTATTGCTGACAGCTTGCTTCAACAACAGGGTTACGGGCTATAGTATCATAAGGAATACGCAGTTCTAGCCATTGGGCTAATTGCTGATTTTTAGTCATCGCATTGTCAGTCATTAGAGTTCCTGCAAAAAAAATAATCTCAGATGCTTAATTATAACATTTTTAAACCTACTTTCATTATTATTGGAGAACGGAAGTGTGGAACTTCGTCTCTGTATAGGTATCTAATCTCTCATCCTAATGTACTTCCGTGCCAATTAAAAGAACCTCAGTTTTTCTCGAAGCCCGAATCATTCGTATTAACTCATTTTCCTGAATACCTTAAACTTTTCCCCAGTATTGATTTTCAAGGTGACATAAGTTTTGAATGGCCAGAATTGAACGAAGTGGGCATTGTTTATTTTGAAAATGTCCAGATCAAAAGAGAAGAAGGAAAGCAATATATCACTGGAGAAGCTAGCGCTAATTACCTGTGTGAAGCTAATCCTCATCTGCTCAAGCGGTTGTTGCCAGATATCAAGCTGATTGTCATCTTGAGAAACCCCACAGAAAGAGCATATTCCCATTATCAAATGTTTGTGCGATTCCAAGCGGAAGGCCGAAATCTTGGGTTTAATATCCGCACTTTTGCAGAAGAAGTTAGAGATGAAATTCAAAAAATAAGGGAAGGTGGAAGAGGAGAATTTGTGTTTCCGGGAATGTACATTAATCAAATAAGCCAATGGACGAAAGTATTTGGTAAAGATCGGATATTGATCTTGCATAATGAATCTCTAAAAAAACCTGAAAACGCTCAAAAAATAATGGACAAAATTGGATTATTTCTGGAATTATCCAGTTATAATTATGGCACTATTTTGAGCAAAAAATTTAATCTGGCTTTAAAAGAGGAACCTTCTAAAAAAGTTGCTCAAATGCTTTCTGAATTTTACCAACCTTATAATCAAGCGCTGGAACTATTTCTTGATAGAAAATTCAACTGGGATGTATGAGTCTCTAGCGTCATTATATACCATTTGTAAATGCCAGCAAAAAATCTTGATAAGTTTTATCCCAAGATTTAAAAGATAGATTGGCGGAGCGATGCAAAGCCTTTTTTTGTAACTGATTAAGTTCAGTATCATGTGTCAGCAATCTTCTGAGCCACCAAGAAAATTGCTCCTGCTTACCTAACTCTATAAGTATCCCATTAACATTGTTCTCAATCCAGTCACCAATTGCTCCGGTTGCATAAGCTAATATCGGTAGTCCGTGAACCACTGCTTCGGCGGTGGCCATAGAGTAAGTTTCATAGGTAGAAGAGGAGAGATAAAGAGCGCATTCAGGCAACAAATTAAAAAGAGTTTGTTGCGGAATGCCACCGTGTAAAATTATGGAATCTTCCATTGATGCAACCTTGATTAAGGAAACAATTTGCTGAGTGTAGCTAGATTCCTGTTCATAATCACCCACCAAGTGCAAAATAAAATTTTTAATCTTGATCTGAGTCAACATTTGCACTAATTCAAGCTGTCCTTTGCGCTGACAAATAGTACCGACAGCAATTAATTTGATCGGGCGATTTAAGTCATTTTTTTTTGGTTTAGATAAACGATCCTCTTGAGCCTTGGCGATGCCAGGAAATGCTACAGCAATCTTATGGTTTTCTACACCATGATTAGAGAGATAATCTCGCAGTTGAAAGCTGGGAATAATAATTCCCTGCATAGCTTTTAGCCATTGCTTCTCACCATTCCAAAGTGCTTCTTTTTCTTGAGATGAGTAGTAGGTATTCATCGATTCAAGATAGTGGAGCATCAGGTAAGTTCGCTGTGTATAGGGAAGAAATTGCTGTAGAGAGGCTTTGAATTCAGAATTTGCTAAGTAGAGTCCGTCAAGTATAAAAATGCAGCTATCAGGCAAAGTATTAAAATACTCAAATAGCTCAGTTACAGGGCTATTTAAACTATGAAAAAATCCCTTGCCTCTGGCTGACTGCTCTAGACGTTTGACAATTTCTAAATTGTAAATTGATCCTCCTGATATGTGACTCAGTTGAGGCTGAATAAAATGGATCTTAGCTTGGTTCATACCTGTGCTTCGTAACTTCCCCAGGCAATATGACTTTCCTCCAGCATGATGTTGAGAATACCTTGGAAAAATGGACTGACTTTTTTGCTGATTTGCTGGTGGATATAATAGGCCATGTATTCTGTTGTTGTATTTATGCCCTTGAATTCGACTAAATCATCTAGATTTTGGTAATTTAAGGGGGCGAGAATTTCTTGGAGAATGGCGATCGCCTTACCAATATCAATCACCAAACCATCTTCATCCAACTTGGCTATTTTAAATTGAGCAGTGACGATATAGGTAGCTCCGTGTAGCTTTTGGGCGGGCCCAAAAATTTCACCTTGGAAGCTGTGGGCAATCATAACGTGGTCTTTTACTGCAACAGAAAACATGATTTTAATACTCAACTAACGGTGACACTGGATGGGCTTGACGTTGATATAACAACGACATGAAATTTGGCAACTCTGGAAAAGAAATCACGGGTTGAAGCAGAATATCCAAGGTGGAATCTGCGAGCAAACCTAAGACTTGTTCTTTCCTTTGACGATAATCAATTAGCGATCGCTTCGGTTTGGCGATCGCCGAAACTTGAGAAGCGATAATTTGTTTGCGTTGGTAATGAAAAGAACCCCCTAATTGCAAGGAAACCGATTGTGTTCCATACCAACTTAGTTCAATACAGCGACCTTCAAAAGCCAGGGCATCAATTGCACTTTGCAGTCCAGAAGAGGAAGAACTGGTATGGAAAACAATATTGTAATTCCCCTCCAGACAATCAGTAGCTAAACGGGAATTTTGCAACCAAGGTAGTTGTTTTAGGTATTGAATTCTCTGCCCATCCAGTTCCAAAAAGTCGGGCTGAATGCCATACTCTTTGCTAAGGACAAAGCTAGTGAGAATACCAATAATTCCTCCACCAACAATCAGTATGCGATCGCTCTGACTCACTTTAGCATCCCAGACAGCATTTAAAGCTGTTTCCATATTTGGGATTAAAGTTGCTCGCTGGCTAGGCAACCAGTCAGGCAATTCTAAAGCATCTGAGTGTGCCACCACAACCCTTGATTGGTGGGGGTGCATGACAAAGAATCGTTTACCCCTTTCACTACCTGTATTAGCTTGACCAACAAGACTGTAACCGTACTTTAAAGGAAAGGCAAAACTACCTTCCATATACAAACAGCGCATCTTCTCCCAGCACTCTTCAGGCACTTTTCCCATACCTACCAACCTCTCCGTACCCGGACTAATCCCAGTACAGAGTGTTTCCAGAGATAAAGCATCTTTGGAGAGTTGCATCACGGGGGTTTCTCTAATTTCACCTTGACTAGGAGAGACGACCCAATATCCATAAATTTGAGAATTTTTAGACATCTTTATGATTAGGCAAAAGTTCCATCAGAATTTCCCCTTCAAGATCGAAGTGCTTCATTTGAAAGCGCACTCCTTCCCCAATAGAATCAACAACCGGAAGGGTAAAACTCGATCTTCCAGAACCCAAAAGCAACGGAGCAAAATGGAGGTGCAGTAGATTAATGGAATCAGTTTGTAAGAAATAGGATACGGTTTGTCCTCCACCTTCCAAAAAAATACTGGAAATGCCGTTTTCATATAAAACTTTTAAAATATCGGCAGGATATAAAACTGGCTTTTCTTCAGCATCTTTGCCAGGGGAAATAGGAATAGCCAAAATCTTCTCTTTGATTGCTTCTGGTAGTTTTTGACGCTGCTTTCCTTGAGGGTACAACACAATGGTTTTTTCATGGATAGCGATCATTTGCAAATCATCGAAATTCAAATCTTTTTGTCCCTCAATAATCACCGGAATTGGATTCTTGCCAGTTACTAACCGTACTGTTAACTTAGGGTTGTCAAGACTTGCCGTCGCTGCACCAACCATTACAGCATCATGCAGACTTCGCAAACGATGCGCGTGTTTCAAATTAGCCTCGTTGCTAATCCATCGAGAGTCCCCATTAACTGCGGCAATTTTACCGTCAAGAGTCTGTGCTAAGTGAGCCATCAGAAACGGACGTTTTTCTAAGCGAGCTTCTCTTTGAGCAACTAATATTCGCAGATACAAGGAGAAAGTCTGCCATCCCTTATTGATTCCTTCTCCTTTTAAATACTGGACATTTTTTATAAAATCAGTCTTTAAGGGAGAACCAATTTTGAAGACAATGGCAAATTTGACTTGAGAAAGCAGTTGATTAACAAAATTTGATTTTTGACTAAAATCAATCAGAATTAGGAAATCACTATTGTCAAACTTTGGTATTTGTTCGCTACCAAATTTCTGGAAAGTCCAGGAGTTTTCTCGATTACCTACAAAAGCCCAATATTCTTGTATTTCGGGAATTTCGTTATTGATAACTTCTTTGCATTCTAACAATGCCGACCAAATATGTTCTAGATTGTCGTCAATGTGAAACTGCTTTACTGCTAAAGATTTTCGATGTTTAACCTTGAATAAATGACCGAGTTTATTTAGTTTAGTATTCAAATAATTGGAACTGTAGTCATTGGGTTCAATTTCTAAGGGAATCCGGTCAACTATCTCAATACCATAGCTTTGTAAACCAGCAATTTTGCGAGGATTATTGGTAATCAAGCGAATTTTGCTTACCCCTAAATTATTGAGAATTTGCGCCGCCATGCTGTATTCCCGGAGGTCAGCAGAGAATCCCAGACGTTCATTTGCTTCTACTGTATCCAGTCCCAAATCTTGCAAAGAATAGGCTTTCACTTTATTCAATAGACCAATCCCTCTTCCCTCTTGTGCTAAATAAAGTACCACGCCCTGACCTGCATTCTCAATTATTCTCAGGGCTGCGTGTAACTGCATTCGACAATCACAACGCAGAGAACCCAATGCGTCCCCCGTTAAGCATTCCGAGTGTATTCTTACCATTACAGGGTGATCGAAATCGGCTGGTTCTCCCTTGACGATTGCTACATCTTCGGAATTGTCCAAAGCATTACGATAACCGTAAATTTTGAATGTGCCAAATTCGCTGGGCAGTTTAGCGATCGCTACAGTTTCTTCAACTGTACTTTTAGTAATTTGTCTTGATTCATCCATTATTTTTTACCATGCGGCTCGCAAAAACCCAACCGTTGCTGCTCTAAGTTTACCATGAGCAAGTTGAGTATGTATTCAATCCTATTTTAAAAAGATCGTAATAAATCGTAGTAAATTGCAACATTACAATTTATTACGATTTTAACGTCAACTGTTAAAGAAAATATATGTTGGCTACATTAACTAGGAGGTTATACTCTTGCTTGTATGAATACTAGGTTCTTCAAAAAAGCACTAAAACTGCTGTTATTGGGAACCCTGTTCATTTTTACCATAAGTGTCACTCCCGTCAAGGCTGACACAAATTCTTGCACCGCCCCGACAACCTTCTCTATCAGAGTATGACTATGTAACGCAAACCAAATACAACGGATTACCCTGAGTCAGAGACCTCATAACATCCCAGCTCCTAACGCTCCTACGAAATGGAATCAAGCAGTCTTGTTTCGTTAACAGGGTGAGATTCTTCCTCAAAAACTACAGATATGACACTACCATCACCAAATAATGATGGTTATGGTTTAGTCTTTACCCCAAAATAAGATTGCTTAATTTTGATGTTTTTTGAACGGTTACTCAATTACTTAGCAATACCTGCGCCAAAATTAGAGGATTAAGGATCGCAAAAAAGCTAAATTCCTTTGAATGTGAGGGATTTAGGCTTTTGAATTGGGCTTTAAACCCATAGTCAGAAACCCTTATCTGCGGGCGTTCTAAAAAATTGGCGAAGGTATTGACTCAGATTATATAATTGATCGATGACTAAAACTACTGAATCATTAGCAGGAAACAATTAATATGTCATCTTTCCGGCAGCAGCTAGGTATTCTTCACTCATTATTGATGTACTACGGTATCCCCTTTCGCATCCGTCAGTTATCCCGCTTTTATTCACTGTTTGTCCAACCAGGCGATCTTTGTTTTGACATCGGTGCCCATGTTGGCAATCATCTTCTTGCTTTGTCTCGTCTTGATGCCCGCGTTGTCGGAATCGAGCCTCAACCTCACTGTATGCACCTTTTAAAAAGCTGGTACGGTCATCATCCCCACATTACCCTTGTCGAACAGGCTGTTGGCGCAGTTCGTGGAACCGAAACCTTGTTGGTGAGCCAACGTACCCCAACCGTAACCACCCTCTCCCGTGATTGGATGCAAGCTGTTCAACAGATTGACTCTTTCGCTCATGTGCGCTGGGATACAACGCTTTCTGTTTCGGTAACAACCCTTGATAGCCTGATCGCCCAGTATGGTAAGCCCGCTTTTTGCAAGATTGATGTTGAGGGTAACGAGCTCGAAGTTCTGCGTGGCTTGTCGCAACCTATTCGTGCCCTTTCGTTTGAATACACTCCGAGTGCAATAAACCTTGCTCTGGGCTGCATTGAACGATTGAACCATTTGGGACCTTATGAGTTTAACTGGAAACCAGCTAAGTTTGGTGAATCGTATCGATTTCCATCAGCTAACTGGCTTAATTCTCAGGAAATGATCGCTCAACTCAAAAGCCTGTCTGTCAACGCCATCTCCGGTGATGTCTATGCACGTTCCCTGCTTACACTTGATAGTCTATAAAGCAATTGCGGGAAGATTTTTTTTAAGGAGTCCGAATTCTTTGGTGAACAGAATAGGCTTTCATCTTTATTTACTTAGAGTTGGCGAATTGTTCTCTAATTGTACCTCACTAGCTTGGAAAATGCTATATGAATATTGAAGTAGAAAAATACTACGATCGCAACACCAGCCGATTTCTAAAATACGATCATTATGAAACTTACGGCATACATCGGGAGGTATGGGGGAATGGAGTTGCAACTGCTGAAGATGCCTTTAACTTTGTCAATAGTTTAATCCTGGATATTATTCAGAAACATCAACCAGAATCTATCATTGATTTAGGATGTGGAGTAGGAGGTAGTCTTTTTTATCTCGCTCAGTCCTATTCAAAAGCCTGTTATTATGGAATAACTATTAGTTCGGCACAAGTTGAAATATCTAAGAAAATTAACAAGAGATTAAATCTTAAAAGCGATTGCCTTATTTCTAAAGGAGATTTTCAAAATTTAGATCGAGATATTCCTTTGATGGATTTGGCTTATTCCGTTGAAGCATTCGTTCATGCTACTGATAGCCATGCTTTTTTTAGGGAAATAAGCAATAAAATGAATAAAAACGGATTCTTGATTATCTGTGATGACTTCCTGACGGATAATTTACCTGCTGACTCATCAGAAAAAAAGTTGATTGAATTTTTCCGCAAAGGGTGGGTTTTAGGTTCTTTAATGAGTACAAAATCAGCGGAAGATATTGCTAGCAAATATGGCTATAAATTGATTGAAAATATTGATTTGACACCTAATTTGAAATTGCGAAGAAGTCGAGATATTCTAATTAGTTTATATGTTATTTTTCTGAAGCCTTTTATGGAATTTTCTCTATATATTAAGGCTTTAGTAGGTGGGGATGCTCTGCAAAAGTGTTTGATGAAGGAATTAGTTCAATATAGGTTCTTAGTGTTTCAAAAGATTTAAGGTTTTATGGCATCCCTGAAAGGCTAGCGGTTTTCTTTGAGTAAAGCTAATTTTTTTCAACGCCCGTGAGAGGGTACGCGCGGCGAAGCTATCCCGTAGGGAATCGCGCTTTCTCTCATTCCCATAGTTTTACCATCTCGGCTTGGGTTTGATATCCATGAGATCGGTTGACAGTCTCCATGCCTAAAGGCGAGGGGGTTCTTGGTTCATAGAGACGACTTGCTTATCCGATCTCTCAATGCAATCAGCTTAAGCTTTCCTAGTTTAAACTTATTTGTAAACGTGATGTGCTTCTTATTTTCTGAAAGCTTCCAACCTGCGACTTTGTACTCAACGGAACGGTTATTTTTCTGAAAGCGAGGGTAGCCATTTTTTCCGGGTTTCTGTAGGGTTTGGGGATGGGTTTTGCGATCGCACAGCAGGATGAGGGACTACTTCCAGTTTATGCCATAACCGCCAAAGCGGTTGCTATATAACAAATAACAAATAACCAATTCCCCATGCCCAATGCCCATTAGCAATTAGTTTTCAGCGGAATCTCGATCGCAAATTCTGCACCCTGTCCCGGCGAAGAAGTGCATTTGAGCGACCCGTTGTGTCTGTCTGTAACAATTTGATAGCTAATCGACAAGCCCATCCCAGTGCCTTTACCCACAGGTTTAGTGGTAAAAAACGGGTCAAAAAGCCGAGTGCCGACAGTCTCCGGTATTCCCGGCCCGTTGTCAGTAATCCGAATGATTACCTTGCCGGCTGGCGATATTTCAGTGCGGATGCGGATGTTGCTGGGCTGTTGCCGCATTTCCTCAGCAGAACGGCGCAGATCCCGTTCTTCCAAAGCATCCAAAGCATTGCTCAAGATGTTCATAAATACTTGATTTAACTGTCCGGCATAACATTCTACTAAGGGCAGTTGAGCGTATTCTTTAATCACCTCAATTTCTGGATGATTGTGTTTAGCTTTGAAGCGATGCTGCAAAATCATCAGAGTGCTATCTATGCCGTCATGAATATTTACTGCTTTCATTTCCGCTTCATCCATGCGGGAGAAGGTGCGGAGAGAAGCAACGATTTGTTGAATGCGATCGGCACCGACTTTCATCGAAACAAGCAACTTTGGCAAGTCTTCCCTCAGAAATTCTAGTTCAATATTTTCTATTTCATTTTGAATCTCTGCAACAGGAACAGGATAGTGGTTTTCGTAAAGTTCGAGCAAGTTAAGCAAGTCTTGAGTATAGTCGTTGGCATGGGTGAGATTGCCGTAAATAAAGTTAACTGGGTTGTTGATTTCGTGGGCAACTCCTGCGACGAGTTGACCGAGAGATGACATTTTTTCGCTTTGAATTAACTGCGATTGAGTGTTGGTTAATTGCTGTAATGTTTGCTCTAATTCGTGAGCTTTATTGCGAGTTTGGGTGTAAAGTTCGGCTTGGTTGATGGCGATCGCCAATTGAACTGTAATCCCTTGCAACAATTCGACTTCGCTGTCGCTCCAAGGCCTCACAGAACGGCTGTTGCAGCAGCTAATTGCACTCACTACCCCGGAAAGTGCCTGCATGGGAATGATTAATAGCGATTGGTAGCCCATTGCTCTCACGGTTTCTTTCCACACAGGATCT
Source organism: Microcoleus sp. A2-C3 (assembly GCF_036706065.1). Lineage (NCBI taxonomy): Bacteria > Bacillati > Cyanobacteriota > Cyanophyceae > Oscillatoriales > Microcoleaceae > Microcoleus > Microcoleus sp. A2-C3. The sequence goes on from NZ_JAUBVX010000005.1 coordinate 34,325, forward strand.
GCGACTGTTTCGACATCATCAATCCGCAGCATTTCCATCTGCAAGATTTGTTGTCCAATCAGACCGAAATCGGAAGCTTGATAGCGACCTGTTAAATCGGGAAGTTGGGCCCGGCGAGATTCTTTAATAATTTCCCAGTAAGGCTGGTCTCCGTCGTCGCGGTACCAGGCAAAATTGCAGCAATCGATCTGCATGAAAGCGCGAATTTCCTCAACTGCGACTGTAACGATGCTGTCGAAGTCGAGGGAATTGCGGATTTGGGCGGTGAGAATGTTGAGCAATTTTTCTCGATCTGCTTGCTGTTTGAGTTGGGATGCAGATTGCTTCAAGGCAATTTCTGCTAGTTTGCGATCGGTAATGTCTTCGGTGACAGCTAATAGGTATTGCGGTGTGCCATCAGCATCGAGTATTGCGGTTTTCTTCGTATGAAATATGCGAGTCTCGCCTTCTCTTGTTTGAATCAGTTCTTCGGGAATGTCTACAATTTGCCCGCTGGCGAGCGCTTCCCGGTCTTTGGCGGTGAACAAGTCGGCTTGTTCTGTTGGGAAACAATCGTAATTATTTTTGCCCATAACTTCTGCTGCACTGAAACCAAGCAACTCTTGGGCCGCCGGGTTCCACAGTACAAATCGCAACTCTTCTGCTTCTTTGCCAAATACTCCTACGGGTATGGTGTTGAGCACTGATTCCATAAAATTTTGAGCCTGTTGCAGTTCTGCTTCCGCCGCTTTGCGATCGCTAATATCTCGCACGTTGGCAATGACGCTGAGATTGCCGTTGAGATAAATTCTTGACACGGCAATTTCTGCATCAAAGGTGGAACGATCATTGGGTCGCCGAGATTTCCATTCGATACGAGTGCTTTCGCCTGATAATACTTTCTCCCAAAGTTCTCTCATTAGTTGAATAGGATTTTCGTCGCTTGAATAGTCCTTGGTAATTGATAATTTAATGGCTTCTTCCCGACTAACTCCGTACATTTCTAACATTCGATCGTTGACATCGAGAATGTTACCTTCTAAGTCTTGAATGAAGATAGCGTCGTAGACATTGTTAAATATGGTTCGCAGGTTTTGCTCGGAAACTTGCAGGGCTGCTTCTGCCTGTTTGCGATCGCCAATTTCTTGTTCTAACTGAGTGACTGCTTGAGAAAGTTCGGCGGTGCGATCGCTCACTCTGTCTTCCAACTCGGTTGCTGCTTGCCGCAGGGCTGCTTCGGCGGCTTTGCGATCGGTAATGTCGAGCGCCGTGCCGAACAATTTTACCACCTTGCCATTGGCATCGGTTTCAGCTTGACCCAAAGCATTGATGTACCGTAATGTGCCATCGGGACGATAAAACCGGTGATCAAAATCGTAGGGAATGCCGAATTCAATGCTCTGCTGTACTTGCGTTTGCCACAATTCCAAATCTTCTGGATGACACCAAGAGAGTTGCTGCTCTACGCTGGGCGCAGCCGCAGCCGGTTCGAGTCCGAAGATGCGGAAGAGTTCTTCCGACCAAGTGACGGTTTCCGTGGTTGGGTTGAATTCCCAATTACCGACGTGGGCGAGTCTCTGGGCTTCTTTGAGCTGCCGCTGGCTGTCGCGGATGGCGGTTTCGGCAACTTTGCGATCGGTGATGTCGAGCGCGACGCCGCAAAATACGATTTCGCCGTTCTCGCTGCGGGTGGGCATGGAGTCGCCCTGCCACCAGCGAATTTCGCCGTTTGGCTTGACTAACCGCCCTTCGTAGTGCCAGGGAGAGAAGTTTTTAACGGCTTCGGTGACGGAAGCGATGTAGCTTTCCATGTCTTCGGGGTGGACGCGGGAAATGAAGGAGGTGATGTCTCGCATCATTTCTGCGGCTGTGATGCCGCTGATATCTTCGATGCCATCGCTGGTGTAGTCAACTTTCCACTCTCCATCGCGGCTAGAAAATTGGAACAGGGCTCCGGGGATGGTGGCTGCGATCGTTCGCAACTTGGCTTCGCTGGCGGTGAGGGCGCTAAAAGTCTGGCGCAGTTCGGCGGTGCGGGCTTCAACTCTGCGTTCTAGTTCGGCGTTGGCGTGTTGCAATGCTGCTTCGGCGCGCTTGCGATCGGTAATGTCGGTAGCTGTACCGGTGGTGCCGAGGAAGTTTCCGGTTTCGTCGTACAGGGGGATGGCATTGAACATCAAATGTTTCATGCTGCCGTCTTTGGCAATTTGGGTAGTTTCGTACTGGAAAATTGATTCTCCCGCAAACAGGCGGGCGAAAACAGCTAAATCTTTCTCGGCTTGTTCTGGTGTCACAAAATCGGAGAACGGTCGATCGAGCATTTCTGCTGGTTCGTAACCGTAGATATACCTAACTGCTGGGTTGACGAAGGTGTAGTGTCCAGTCGCATCGACAGACCAAATCATGTCTTGGGAAGTTTCTACCAGACTGCGGTATTTGGTTTCGCTGGCTTTGACGGCTTCTTCTGCGGCTTTGCGTTCCGTCATGTCGCGGGAGACGCCGACAGTCATGGTGATTTTGCCGTCTTGATTGCGGATTGGTGTTTTGACGGTGCTGAACAACCGCACTTTTCCGTCGTAGCGCGTCACCGGTTCTTCGGCAATTTGCAGGGTTTGTCCGGTTTCAAATACGAAGGTGTCATCTTTAATGTACTGGAGAGTGTGGTCAGGTTCGGCGAAAGGTGCGTCTACGAGCCCTTGCACTTCCTCTTGACTCATGCCGTAATAGTCGCGGAAGGCTTGATTTGCCCAGACGATTTGGGATTTGGGGCCTTTGACTAATACCATATCGGCGATCGAATCGAGAATTTGGTGATATTTTCGCTCGCTGTCGCGGAGTTTCTGCTGCGCCGATTTGATTTCTGCTAATTGCCTCTGGGTTTGCCAGTGCAATTCGGCCTGAGAAATTGCGACTGCTAAATGGTCGCCTACTTGTCTGGCAAATTCGATTTCGTCTTCCTGCCAATCGCGGGGTTCGCCGCACTGGTGAATGCAAAGCAATCCCCACAAATGTTGCCCTTGCAGTAGGGGTACGACTAAGTTTGCTCTGATTTGAAATCGCTTGAGGATTTTGAGGTGACAGGGACTCAACCGGGCTGTGTAGATGTCGCTGACTGCTTGAACGTATCCTTTGGCGTAGTTGGCGGCAAATTGCTCGCCGAAGCAGTGGTCATGAACTTTTGCGCCCAGGGATGGGCTGTATTGGGGCAGCACGTCTTCGGAGACTACTTCGCCGTCGTTCCACTCGGATTCGGGAAGGAAGCGGTAGACGGCGACTCGATCGGCATTTAGGAGTTGCCGGACTTCGGTAGCTGTGATTTTGAATATTGTTTCTAAGTCTAGGGATTCGCGAATTTTGCCAATCACTCCCATCAGCGCTTGCAGCTTTTTGAACCAGGTTTGAGATTGCGTTTCTCTTTCTAGGTGAGCTAGCTTTTCGCGCAGGTTGGTTACTTCTTGGTAAAGGTATTCATGAAACATAATGTTATTTTTTTAGTTTTTTTGCGGTTTGGTATCGAGGTATAGCAGTTGACAGTTGACAGTGGACAGTTGACAGTTGCATAACGGGAATCAAACCATTGATACAGTACGGGTATCGCCTCTATTCATGAAGTTATTTATGTCCTCACCGATGTGGCGGTTGCTATACATAGCATCCCCATAGCGCTCTGCAAGTCGAGCCTGGTAAATCAACAAGGCAAAGGACAAATTCTGCTGCTTCTGCTAGCACTTAGCAGCTACTCGTCCTGCATATCCCTATTTTTTCTAGATTTGGAGGTCAATCGAGTATCTTAACTCAGTATATTTACGGTAAAAACGGGCGATCGGTGATTGGCTGCGTCATAAATTGTCAATAATTGAGAATTGTACTCGCCCAACTTACGCATAAACCCGGTTTCTTAACGTAATTAAGTCTGGGAAGCTGGGAAACTGGAAACGAGAAACCCGGTTTCATGGCGGGAGTGGGCCCAAAGTCCTGACTAAGTTTGACATTTTTTTCCTCCCCTGTGGTTGCAATTGTCACCTTTTTCTGATTATCGCAAACTCGATCGATGTTATCCTTAGTTTTGCGATCGAATATCCGGTTGGGAGTCCTTTTATTAAAATTTGTTTAAATTTAGATCAGTTGAAAATTAGATAGAGCCTTTCGAGCGAAAAATGAGGTGCGCTTGGATTTTTGATGATTGGTAATTGAGGACTTATATAGGTTGCCAGAAACCGGATTTTTTACCAAAATGCTAACCAAAAACCCTTAATTTTGGTAAAAATCCGGTTTCTTGAGTCTTCTGTGTAAGCGATATAATTAAAAAGCCGGCGCACCTCACAAAGTGTGACATGGGCTATCAGCGGTTTTTTGTTGACTTAACGGGCAGTTTTCAGTATCGCCTTTGCTTCGTCAATATTTTGGGAAACCACTTTGCCAGATTCGATAAACGCAGCTTTTTCCGTATCACTGAGTTCGAGTTCGACCACCTGTTCGACTCCCTGATATCCCAAGCGGCAGGGAACACCTAAAAATAGATCTTTCACGCCATATTGACCGTCCAAATAGACTGAGCAAGGCAAGAGTCGCGATTGATTTAATACAATTGATTCTACCATCAAACAGGTAGAAGATGCGGGTGCAAAATAAGCACTACCAGTCTTCATCAATCCGACAATTTCTGCGCCACCGTGGCGTGTGCGTTGTACAATGCGATCGATCGCCCCAGCATCCATCAGTTGAGCGATGGGAATACCGTTGACAGTGGAATAGCGGGGCAAAGGAACCATTAAATCGCCGTGGGAACCGAGGACAGTTGCATTGACTTCAGCAATGGAAACGCCCAACTCCATTGCAATAAAAGTTTGAAAACGGGATGAATCTAGAATTCCCGCCATACCCATGACTCGGTGTTTTGGTAAACCCGTAGCTTCCCACGCTAAATAAGTCATGATATCTAGGGGATTTGTGACTACGATTAAAATGGCTTCGGGGGAATGGGCGATCGCACTTTTTGCAGCTTCGGTAACAATTCGAGCATTGATTTTAATTAAATCTTCGCGATTGATACCGGGTTTGCGGGGGATGCCGGCGGCAATTACGATGATATTTGAGTTAGCGGTATCTGTATAATCGTTTGTACCGACGATTTGGCGATCGTGGCGTTCGACCCCCCTAGCTTGCATCAAGTCCAAAGCAATTCCCTGCGGCCAACCTTCGACAATATCTAGCAATACTACATCTGCTAGATTTTTCTCGGCAATTCGTTGGGCTAAGGTGCTACCGACTTTGCCTGCACCGATAATTGAGACGCGGGTTGATGGATAATTTGAAGGGGAATTCATTCGATTTTAGATTTGGGATTTGAGACTTGAGATTTTAAGAATGAGCTTAATTAGGGTAAGGTGCGCGGTGCACACCCTACCTTAGATCAAGAACACTGATGTTTTGTTTCAGTGAGTTAGTTAAAATCTTCGAGTTGGTCTACGCGCAGCCAAATATTGGGGGTGGGGACTTTGCCGAATTTGACGAAGGCGTACTCGCCGCGAACATCCATCACTTCGCCTTTTGTTTCAAATAGATAGGAGGAAAAGCGCTGATCACTGGCTTGGGCTTCTAGGCTGTTTTCCAATTTTTCGCGAATTGCGCGGACTATGCTACCTTTTTTGATTGCCATGACTTGCTCTTCTTAATTTGTAAAAGTATACAAATTTTAATGCTGATTTGGCTTTAATACCAGTTAAAAAAGTCGGCGGTTGATTGAGTCGGCGGTTGAAACCGATCCTTGTCAAACGAAGTCTGCCTCCGCAGACTCAAGAGTCGGAAGAGTCGGCGGTTGATTGAGTCGGCGGTTGAAACCGATCCTTGTCAAACGAAGTCTGCCTCCGCAGACTCAAGAGTCGGAAGCTGGGATTTTGTATATTCGTTAAATCCGCTACATAATCTGTTGCCGAACTGCTTATTTCTGACAGGCGGGGCAGTAATGAGTCGATCGCCCTGCTAATTTGATCTTTTCGATGGTTGTAGAGCAAGTGCGGCAGGGTTGACCAGCGCGATTGTATACCCAAGCGACGCCGCCGTAGTTGCCGTTCACACCTTGGACGTTGAGAAAATTGCTGAAAGTTGTGCCGCCGGAGGCGATCGCCTTTTGTAGAACTTGAATGATAGCTGAATGGATGCGATCGATTTGCTCTCTTGTCAAATCCGCGCACAGAGTTGTCGGCATTACTCCCGACAAAAACAAAGTTTCGTCTGCATAAATATTGCCCAAACCCGCTACCAGTGTCTGGTCTAGCAAAGCTGTTTTAATTGGTCGCGCCCGTCGGTGTAGCTTGCGGGCTAAATATTCTGTGGTAAATTCGTCGGAAAATGGTTCCGGGCCTAGGAGTTTCAGGCCGGTGACTGTGCTAGAAACTTCGGTTTCTGCGGGCACGTACCACATTTGTCCGAAGGTGCGCTGGTCTACAAACCGCAATTCTTGGTTTCCCTCAAAATATAGCCGGACTCGCGCGTGTTTTGGCAGTGGTTCGGATTCGTTTACCCACAATAATTGTCCGGTCATCCGCAGGTGCACGCCCAACCAGCCGGCTTTTGAAGGCAGAAGGGAGAAGGAAGAAGGCACAAGGGAAGAACTAGGAGTTTGAGTTAGGAATTCTGTCCCTCCCCCACTCTCCCCCTCTCCCCGTCTCCCCCTCTCCCCGTCTCCCCCTCTCCCTTGCGATAGTTCTGCCAGAAGGTATTTGCCACGCCTGTACCAAGATGCGATCGACTTTCCTTTGAGTTTTGTCAAAAAATCGGTCGCAGAGATTGAGCGGGCGATCGAGCTATTTAACAGCACGTCTCCGCCCAATATTTCGCGATCGAGGGTAAGTTGATTCAAACCCCGGCAAATAGTTTCAACTTCTGGCAGTTCTGGCACAATTAGCGCTGTTCTGTTCCTTGATTCGGTGCACCTTCGACGCTGCCGGGCACTTCGGCACCTGGTTTGCTGTCTGCCGAAGTTTTCGGCTGGTTGGGGGCTCCGCCGCCGCCGGTTTTGCGGGTTTTCGGATCGATGGTGGTTTGCTTGCCGCCGGAAGCTGCTGGAGTCGCTGTTTTGGCTTTTGCTTTGGGGGCTGCAACTTCGACTACTTCGCTTTGGGCGAAGTTGTTGGTGTTGACGCCTGCATAATTTACGGCGTTAAAGCGAACGATAACTGGGTATTTAATGCCGCTTTGGTCTACCGTAGCAACGGTGCCCACTTCTTGATACCAGTAGGATTCTTTGCGGAGAATCCGGACTGTCGAACCGCGTTGAACCATGAGCTTTGTTTCCTTTGCGATGAATAAACGGATAAAGCCATTTTTTTTACTTTAGTCGATCGCGCGTCGCATTTAAAGTCTGTAACGAAATTATTGTTTTCTGCGCCGTGTTTTCGTTGCTGTTTGTAAAGAAAAGTAAAGTTGTTTTGAGGGCGATCGCTGGAGGACAAAAATAAATGATCTGACATTATCCGTTAAATACAAGCTGTGCGATCGGGTTGATAGAAAAGTTTACAAATAGGAGAGCGGGCGCGGTCAGTTGGTTGTCAACTTCAGCCTAGAACCTTTTTTGTATCTCTCGTTGGTTGCTAAGGCCAGATCCCCCTAAATCCCCCGAAAGCAAGGGGGACTTTGATCGGAATCCTGTCCCACCCTTTTTAAGGGGGGCTAGGGGGGATCGACGCTCGGCGGTAAACAGCAGTCTGTGACTACGTTGTATTTAATTATCTGGCCGCGCTAAACTATTGCAAAGTGCGGGGAATATTTAAATTATGTCGTTAGTTGATTTAGCTAATACTAAAGTTAGGGTTCTTGGATGCAGTGCGGTGATGGGTGTTGCGCCAATGATTGCTAGCGCGATCGCCAATCCGGGTGTGACAGCAGCATTGGGTGTGATGGCTAATCCCGTCGTTGGGGGCATTGCTATTTTAGCAACGATTGCCGGCGGTATTGCGGGGAATATTGCGGCTAACGATTTGGGAGATCGTATGGCCGAAAAGTTGGCAAAAAATCCGAATATTCTTGATAATCATGATTTGAGTAAGGCTGCTGGTGAGGCGATCGGCTATATTTTGAAAAATATTGCTACTAAGTCACCTGAGTTTACCGCACTAGCCCTTAGTAAAAATTCGTCGGCCAGGGATTTAGATCAATTAGCCGAAAAAACTCCTGAATATTGGCTGAATATTAACAGACAAGGGGCCGATTTGTCAAGGGGTTTAAATATTTCCGAAGAACAATTGACTCTGATTTTTTCGGCGGATGCTGCGGAGTTCGATCGAGTTACGGGATTGACACCGGAAGATTGGGCAAAATTCATCGGGGAATTCGCGGCCAGTGAGGGGAAATCCTTTGATGCAGAAATCGTGGAATTTGTGGCGCAAAGACTGTACGAAACTTTTCCGAGGGCTTACCGGGAAGTGCTGAAACGGGATGCGGTCCAGGGTGGAGAAAAGTTTGCGGCGATGCTGTTGAATCTGCACCAAATTGCTTTGGCGGATCTCAAGGATTTGGGGCTGCAAAATGGGGAGATTCTGGACAAGTTGGAGGGGGTAGCAACTCGGCAGCAGATTTGTCAAGTAATGGCGAAATTGGGATCTATCGAAGTTGAAATCCGCGACGATTTGGCGCAGATTCGGGCATTGCTGGAAAGATATATTGATCCTGCTGCGCCGAGTTTGCCGATTCCTGTTAAGTCAGAGACGATTATTCAGGACAGAATTAAAGACTTTACTGGTCGGAAATTTGTGTTTGAAGCAATTAACGAGTTTCTGAGGACAAAGCAGAAAGGCTATTTTGTTTTGGAGGCGGAACCGGGTGTTGGGAAAAGCGCGATTATGGCTGCTTGTGTGGTGATGTTGAAGCGCCGCTGCGTTACTCATTTCAATTCGCAACCGGACGGGATTGTCAGCGCTGAAACTTTTTTGGAAAATGCTTGCACTCAGTTAATTGAGGGTTTTCACCTTAAACATAAATATCCGCGAATGCCGGAAAATGCCCTGAAAAATGGCAACTTTCTAGGCACTTTGCTGAAGGAAGTTAGCGCTAATTCTAGCAGGGATAAAAAGGTAATTTTTGTGGTGGATGCGCTGGATGAAGTGGATTTGAGCTTTCAAAGTAGTGGCAGCAATGTTTTGTATTTGCCTAATGATTTGCCGGATAACGTTTATTTTATTGTTTCCAAGCGGCCGAAATTTCTGCCAATGCCGACAGCTAACAAGACAGTTTTTGATTTGATGGACTACGATGCAAAAAATCTGGAAGATGTCAAGGCTTTTCTGGCAAAACGCACGGAGAAAAGCCAGTTAATTCAGGATTGGATTAAAGCTCGAAATTTGCAGCGGGAACAGTTTGTGACGGCGGTAGCCGAGAAAAGCGAAAAGAAATTTATATATCTCCGCTACATTCTGGATGAAATTGAAGGCGGTACTTACAATGATGTGAATTTGAATGATTTGCCAGTGGGTTTGGAGGAATATTATCAAAAACACTGGGGACAGATGATGGACAGGGAAGACGATCCTCTGCTGGAATTGAAGGTTAGGATTATCTATTTCCTGTCGCAAGCAGAGGAACCTGTTTCTTGTCGCTGGTTGGCTAAATCTGCCCGCGAGAAAAATGTGATGAAAGTACAGCAGGTGCTCGGAAAATGGAATTCGTTTTTGCGACAGGAGAAAGTAGGGAAGGAAACTCGATACACTATCTATCACAACAGTTTTCGGCAGTTTCTCGAAGCGGATGAAACTGTGCAGTCGGCGGGAATAACACTGGAAGATATTAACGATGACATTAGCGATAACTCTACAGGAGGATCGCCGCTATGAGCGAATTAGGTTTGTGGTTGGCGCAGCAGTGTCAGGAAGATCGAGATTTGTTGTTGAAATACCAACCCAAGAGATTTGCGAAACGGGGGAAGGTTGACCGTTATTGTGCTTGGTTGACGGATTTCGGTTTTATTGAGATGAAACTGGAATTTTTGGGGGTACAAGCGCTAATTGATGATTACGATTTGGCGAGAAATTCTGATGTGTTGCTGTCGGAGGAGCAAAGTCAAACTCTGAGATTGATTCAAGGGGCAATTCGTAAGTCGGCGCACGTTTTGGAGAAGGATAAAACGCAGTTTGCAGGGCAATTGTGGAGTCGGTTGGTGGATTTTGAAACACCTGAAATTCAGGGGGTCGTGAAACAAGCTAAGCAGTCGAGAAATAGTTCCTGCCTGTGGCCTTTGAAGCCTAATCTGGAAAGGGCAAATGAGGGTGCGCTGCGGACGCTTGTCGGTCATACTTCCTTTGTAAATGCAGTGGCGATCGCACCCGACGGCCTCACAGCGATTTCCGCATCCTCGGATAAAACCCTGAAAATCTGGGACACCGAGACAGGCAGGGAACTGAAAACTCTCACGGGTCATAGTTCCGGGGTAAATGCAGTGGCGATCGTACCCGACGGTAAAACAGCAATTTCCGGTTCATGGGATAAAACCCTGAAAATCTGGGACACCGAGACAGGCAGGGAACTGAAAACTCTCACGGGTCATAGTTCCCGGGTAACAGCAGTGGCGATCGCACCCGACGGTAAAACAGCGATTTCCGCATCCGATGATTTTACCCTGAAAATCTGGGACACCGAGACAGGCAGGGAACTGAAAACTCTCACGGGTCATAGTAACTCGGTAAGTGCAGTGGCGATCGCACCCGACGGTAAAACAGCGATTTCCGCTTCATCTGAAACCCTGAAAATTTGGGACACCGAGACAGGCAGGGAACTGAAAACTCTCACGGGTCATAGGTCTGAGGTATTTGCAGTGGCGATCGCACCCGACGGTAAAACAGCGATTTCCGCTTCATGGGATCATACCCTGAAAATCTGGGATTTGCTCACAGGTAAAGAGGTTGCTAGTTTCAGCGGAGAATGTGAGTTTGATTGCTGTGCTTTTGGGCCTGATGGAGTGACAGTTGTAGCCGGCGATCGATCGGGCCGGGTGCATTTCCTGCGTTTGGAGGGAATGAGGGATTTGGGCGATGATGCTGGGAAATTGATTTGAGAGTTGATATCATTAGAACCCGGCGGTTGAAACCGCGGCTACACAAACGAAGTCCACCTCCGTGGACTAAGAAAAATTATCTTCAACCCACGGAGGTGGGTTTTGTCTGTGTAGACGCGGTTTCAACCGCCGTCTCTTCAGGGTGCGATTTTGATGGGATTCGCGGCGATGTGCGGTTTCAGGAGTTGTTGTTGGGTGGTTAGAAACCCGGCGGTTGGAAACCGCGTCTACACAAACAATGTCCGCCTCCGCGGACGAAGAGGGTATTCGGAGATTGAAAATCATCGGGTGAAATCTTCAACCCGCGGAGGCGGGTTTTGTTTGTGTGCCCGTAAACTCCGCGGTTTCAACCGCCGGGGTTTTGGGTTGATGGATTGATCGGGCGATCGGGCTATAATACAGAAAACTTGACAACAAAAATGACTGTCATGAAAGAGTTAATCCAACAAGACTTAGAAAAGCTCGATCGAGAACAACTCCAACAAGTATTTGAATTTATTGCCTTCCTGAAATTTCGTGCCAGATTAGTGACTATTCCTGCGATCGATGAAACCAACTTAGCTGCACTCTACAGCGAATTTGCCGAAGAAGACCGACAACTTGCAGAACTTGGAATCAGCGAATATGCAGAACTTCTCAAACATGAGGATTTGGCATGACAATCAGACGAGGTGAAATCTGGATTGCCAACTTCGATCCCACACAAGGTTCCGAACAGGCTGGTGTACGTCCTACAATTGTTTTTCAGAACGATACTATTTCGAGGTACACGACTACTGTTATCAGTATTCCTCTCACAGCTAATCTGCGCCGCGCATCTCTTCCTTCCTGCATTTTGATTCCCGGCGGTGAAGGAGGATTGACTCAAGATTCTGTTGCATTGTGCCATCAAATGCGAGTGTTGGATAAAACAAGATTGCGAAATAAAATTGGTGAACTTAATCCAGAGATACTGGTACAATTAGAAAATATCGTATTATTTACCTTGGGTTATTTACCTTAAAAAATAAATCCCGGCGGTTTCAACCAAAGAAACCGGGTTTTTGCCCGAATCTGTGGGTTGTAGGGAAGTATTTCGGTAAAAACCCGGTTTCTGGGGCAATGGGCGATCGAGTTTTATTGTTAAGAAATAGTATTCGGATCGATCGGCACAATTCCTTCATTGGCGTAGCGAGTAAAATCCTTAACATTTAGCGTCAAAATGTGTGCTGCACCGTTTGCTTTCATAATAGCCACAAGACGAGCATCATGCACCTGAACTCCCGAAACTCTGTAGGTAACAACTAACCTGCGCCATTCGGAGTAAATTAAATGCGAGTCTGGAAACAAAGGAAAAAGACGCTCGATCCGGCGTAACTTGAGCTCGGCATCAGCAGGAGTCAACCCAAAGCCATTTTTCTCGATCGGGCGAGTAACAACGTTCCAAAATTCAACGCAGTTTTGTGAGGCTACTTGCAGTTTATATCCATCCTGTCGCAATTTTTTTACAGCATTGCGGATTACAGGATATAAAGGATGAGAGCGATCGGAAAACCGCAGCAGAATATTCGTATCTACAAGGCATAACATTGCTAAGGATGCTCCTCGTAGATACCTTCACGACTTATAGCAAAATCTGATAGCACTGGCACATTACCTCCCAGACTTTTAATAAAATCATCAGCGAGTTCATCTAAAAGTATTTCAAAATCGCGATCGCTAATTTCTGCATCAGAATCACTTACCTTTGATGACTGACCGGGCGCTGACTGCCAAGTTAGGAAATCAACAAAATTAAGAACTACTTCTAGCTGCGGTTTGCCTAAATAACGCAGCTTATCTACAATGCTTTCAATTACAGCTTCCATACGTTTATCGTTGAGCTTTAATTGTGATTAATTTTAGACTATCGTAGCAGAAATATCAAATTTTGTCAATTTTCCCTAACTGCCAGAGGATGGGAAAGGGGATGGCTTACGCCCCGCTACCCTACAACTTTTTGGGGTAGGGAAACGGCACTGCCCTGTCCTCTTTTTCCGTTATGATGTTGTGCGAAAGTTCCATAAATTAATGATAGATAAGATCGATCGACCTTACGCCACAGTCATACTCGCGATCAGTGCCGACGGTAAGATTGCAGATAAAGTGCGATCGCCCGCGAGATTCGGTTCAGCCAACGACAAAGCCCACCTCGAACAACAAGTCGCAGCAAACGATGCCGTTTTGTTCGGCAACGGCACTTTACAGGCTTATGGAACGACAATGCGAGTGATTTCGCCGGAATTGCTCAAACAGCGGGAACTCGCAGGAAAGCCGCCACAACCCGTGCAAATCGTGTGTTCGCGATCGCACCAATTTGACCCGAATTTGCGATTTTTCCAGCAACCGGTGCCTCGCTGGCTGCTGACTGCGGAAGGGGAAGAGGGGGAGAGGGGGAGAGGGGGAGAGGGGGAGAGTCAAACTCCAAGTAATTCGCTTATTCCTTCTTCCTCTTTCCTTCTTCCTTCTTCCTTCTTCCTTCTTCCTTCGATGTTCGATCGCACTATCCATGCTAAAACAACGGATGGAGAAATTGATTGGATTGATGCGTTTCAACAGCTAGCCAGCTTGGGTATCAAACGCTTGGCAATTCTGGGCGGGGGAAAACTGGTAGCGTCTGTGGTCGCTGCGGGCTTGGTTGACGAACTTTGGCTGACGGTGTGCCCGTTAATTTTGGGCGGAGTGGATGCGCCAACTCCGGTTGAGGGAAAGGGTTTTTTGGCGGATGTGGCTCCGAAATTAGAGCTTTTGGCGGTTAAACAGGTGGGACAAGAGGTGTTTTTGCATTATAGAGTTGGGGCGGGCTAGAAGCCCACCCCACAACAGAAGTGGCACAGGCATCTTGCCTGTGGCGGGCTAGAAGCCCACCCCACAAGAGAAGTGGCACAGGCATCTTGCCTGTGGCCAATAATTACACAAGCAGGAGAGATTGTATTAACTTAAATAAAGTTCGATCGCTCTACGCACAAATCTCCCTATGCTGCAACAGCCAAAAACTCAACAATATTCTGTAGCCTGGATTAGCAAAATAGGCGAAATCCCGCAAGTGTCGTGGGATGCCTTGGCGATGCCCCTAAAAACTCCTTTTATGGAATGGGATTGGCTAAACAATCTCGAAATCTCCGGTAGCGCGACAGGTAAAAACGGTTGGCTACCACATCACTTGACAGTCTGGCGTGACAAACAGTTGATTGCTTGTGCACCGCTTTATGTCAAAAGCCACAGCTACGGCGAATTTGTGTTTGACAATCAGTGGGCGGATTTAGCTCAGCGTTTGGGTGTACAATATTATCCGAAGTTGATGGGAATGACACCGTTTACTCCGGCTGAAGGCTATCGGTTTTTGATTGCGCCGGGGGAAGATGAGGATGAGTTAACGGGAGTAATGGTAAGCGCGATCGACCATTTTTGCGATCGCCATAATATCTCCGGTTGCAATTTCCTGTATGTCGATCCGGCATGGCGGCAGCGCATGGAAAACCACGGTTTCAGCACTTGGATGCACCACAGCTATATCTGGCAAAATCAAGGATATCAAAATTTTGATGGTTATTTAGGCGCTTTTAATGCTAACCAGCGCCGGAATATCAAACGCGAACGCAAGGCTGTTGATAAAGCTGGTTTGTTGCTGAAAACTCTGACGGGTGATGACATTCCCCAAGCGATGTTTGGTCAAATGTATGCTTTTTATGAGAATACTTGCGATAAATTTGGTTGGTGGGGTAGCAAGTATCTGACTAAGCAATTTTTTGAACAGTTGCACCACAATTATCGCGATCGCGTTTTGTTTGTCGCCGCCTACGATAAGGAAGATGACAGACAGCCTGTGGGTATGTCTTTTTGTTTGTATAAGGGCGATCGACTTTACGGGCGTTATTGGGGCAGTTTGCAGGAAATTGACTGTTTGCACTTCGATGCTTGTTACTATACACCGATCGAATGGGCGATCGATCGCGGCATCCAAACCTTCGATCCGGGTGCGGGTGGGCGGCACAAAAAACGGCGCGGTTTTCCAGCGATGCCTAACTACAGTTTGCACAGATTTTACAACAACCGTCTGGCGCAAATTCTTAAGTCTTATATTGGTCAAATTAATGAAAGGGAACAGGAGGAAATTGATTTAGTTAATCAGGATTTGCCTTTTAATCAGGAAGATTCTTCGGATTAGATAAGAATCGGCGGTTTCACCCGCCGTCTTATCTAATTCAAAAAGACCTTATCTAATTCAAAAATACTCGCCCATCCTCCTGAATTTCCAGCGATTTAGTATCGGCGCCCAAGTCAGTTGTTGCGCCAAAACTGACTTGCAACATTCCCTGCATCGCCGTGGCTTGCGGGCGAACCAGTAGCAATCCGCCGTCTGGACGCTGGTAAGTGAGGGTGATTGGTACTTTGATGTTTTTGAGTACAATTTCCGATTGTTCGCCGAGAGTGCGCGGTGGAGTCACACCTACGATTTGATAATTGATGAGAGCATTGGTGGTATTCACCAGTTTAATTACTACCATGCCCTCTGCTGGAGAAACTCGCGCACTCGGCAGCGGGAAGCGCGGAGGCGCGTCTGTTGTCGGTTTTGAGGGCATCCCGTTGGGGCTGGGACTTACAGTAGGCATCGGTTCGCTGACGGGCTTTCCAGCGGGCATGGTTTCGGGTTGGGAAACGGGTTTTCCGTGTTGGGGCGGGGGGCCGCCTGCTTGGGAAAGTGTCGCGAGACTGACGAGTAAACCCCCGCAGGTGGCGGCTAACAAGCTGATTTTTTTGAACGGTGGATGGTGGCGAAACATAAATAACTCCTCACAAGTTCGATCGAGATTTTCTAACAAATAGCATGGTAATCTATACCGGAAATGAATTTTAATAGCTGGGTTTGGGCGTGAGGTAGAAAGAATAAGGGTTTGAGGGATAGATTTTTTGGATGTACCGCAGAGCACGCAGAGGAAGAGGGGAAGAGAGAGATTTAGAGGCGAATTTCTGCTGATTTGTGGGCGGGGATGGTGACGGTAACAACGGTTCCTCGATCGACTTGGCTGTCAATGCGGATTTGGCCGCGATGATTTTCGACAATGGCTTTGGAGATAGCTAATCCTAAACCGGAACCGGCGGCGCTGCGGTGGGTGCGGGCGGGATCGGCGCGGTAAAATCGATCGAACAAATGCGGTAATGCTTCCGGGGAAATCCCCATGCCGGTGTCTGTGACTTTGATTTGCAGTGCAGAATTGAGTGCGGACGCATTTCTTTTGTTTTTAGCTGCAAGCTGCAATTGTACTTGAATTTCGCCACCCGATGGTGTGTACTGCACGGCGTTGCTGACAAGATTGGTAAACAGTCGCGCTAGTTGATCCCAGTCGCCCAAGACGGTAAAGTTATCATCAGCGTTTGGTCGATCGACTATTTCCAAACAAAGAGAGAGATTTTGGGTAAGGGCGATCGCCAGTTGTTCTTCAATTACCTCCATCAACAAAGCATCCAGAGGTACATCAACCCACTGCTGCTGCACGATTCCGCTGTCTTGTCTGGCCAAAAACAGCAAATCGTCAACCAACCGCCCCAAACGGCGCGTCAGGCGTTCGATAACCTGTAGCTGTTGGTGTTGCTGCGGTTCGATATCCGGTTCCGCCAAAGCGACTTGGACGTTAAGTTGAATAGTGGCGATCGGATTTCTGAGTTCGTGGGAAGCATCGGCGGTAAACTGTTTAAGACGACTGTAGGATTCTCGGACAGGTGCGATCGCCAATCCCGACAACAGCCAACCAATAGCCGCCACACAAATTAGAGTTAAACCAGCCCCCAAAATCAAATCGAGAATTAATTGTCGAATCGGTTTTGTCACTTCAAACCAAGGATGACTGACTCGCAAATATCCCAAAACTTGGCGACCGATTTCCACACGCTGCGTCACTTGTCTGAGAGAATTGTTTTGATCGGACTGCAACTTATTGTTAATTACCCAAACGGTTTCGCCAGTGCGCTTAGCGTTGATCGGAATATTCAGCGGTTCCGACAAAGTAGACCACAGCAACTCGCCCGTAGGACTGAACCATTCTAAATCAATGTGGTCATCTTCCACAGCATCACTGCTATCTCGAAAACTAGCTTTAATGTTCACTTGCGACTTAGTTTTATTTCCCGCAGTCGGGGAAGTTAGCGGTTCGATCACGAGAGTGCGCTCAACTATTTCCGCCACGTGATTAAGAGTGTCGTCAATGCGATCGATCAAAGTATTGCGAACGTAGAAATAGAAACCAGTCGCAAATACAAGTAACAACACAGCAGTAACAGCAGTGTACCAAATAGCAAGGCGGCGGCGGGTAGTCTGAAACATATTGCGTGCGAAGAAAGAAGGAAGAAGGAAGAAGAAAGAAGGAAGAAGGAAGAAGGAAGAAGGAAGAAGGAAGAGGGAAGAAGGAAGAAGGAAGAAGGAAGAAGGAAGAAGGAAAAAAAGAGCTAGATTATCTTCAAACGATGCTGAACTAATAACCATTAAGTAACTATTAACGAACCATTCACAACTATAACGTTCTTCTCTTCTTGTCTTCTTCTCTTTGTTAGTGTCCTAACGCTTACGCGCCGCTTCGCGTACTGCGTCTTCGCGGTTCGTTCAAAAAAAAGCCTGGTTCGCAAATTATCCAAAAAAATCTCTAACAACTTTCCATTATTAATACTTCAGACAGATGTGGAGATAGCTGTTAGTCTGGTAGGGTACTGGCTAAACTTTTTAGGTAAACGACTGTGAATAGATTTTTATTCCGATTCGGGATCGGCTTATTAATGGCATTTTTTGGGGCAATCACCTATTTTACCAGTAACGTACAAAATCCCGTAACTGGAGAGAAACAGCGAGTGCAGCTTTCTCCCCGCCAAGAGGTAGTTTTGGGATTGGAGGCGCGAGACAAAATGGCGGCTCAATACGGCGGGCTTTATCCTAGCCAAACACTTCAGCAGTATGTCGAGAGAGTAGGAGAAAAAGTTGTCAACGGTTCGGAGGCGAAAAAAGCGGGTTATCCGTTTGAATTCCACCTGCTGCGAGACCCCAAAACTGTTAATGCTTTTGCTCTCCCAGGGGGACAAGTTTTTATTACCGCCGGACTGCTGCGGCGCTTGAATTCTGAGGCTCAATTGGCCGCTGTACTGGGGCACGAGAGCGGTCACGTTGTGGGACGACACGCTGCGGAACACCTTGCAAAACAGCAACTTGGCAGGTCTTTGGTGACGGCGGTTGGAGTGGCTGCTAGCGACGATCGCGGTAACGGACAACAGGCTGCATTAATTGCTCAAGCTGTCAATCAAGTTGTGGGTTTGCGCTACGGTAGAGCAGATGAACTTGAGAGCGATCGGCTCGGTTTTCGGTTTATGACGGAGGCGGGTTACGATCCTAAAGGTATTGTTGAGGTGATGCAAATTCTCGGTGCTGCTAGGAATGGCGAAGCGCCGCCGGAGTTTTTGAGCTCTCACCCGAATCCTGAAAATCGAGTTCAAAAGTTGCAAGCTTTAATCGCGCAAAATTACCCTAACGGCGTTCCAGCTAATTTGGTGTCTGGACGCGAAGAGTTTGCTAAGAATGTGTCAGGCGGTTAGTTGCTGATTGCAAAGTCGGACAAGGGATGGCGCTGAATAAGGGCGATCGGACAATTGGAAGGTTGAAAATAATGGTTTTATCTTCGATAATTAAAGGAAATTCAACCCGTAGTTTGTTAGTTTGGTAGGGGCTTAAACTCCTGTCTCATAGCTCGGATTCGGTTAAATCCGACAGTTGATTCTCAATGCTTCGGACAGTTTTTTACACCCTCTGTAAGCTGATTGCGAGCCAGCCCTCGCATTTTTAATGTATTTGGCGTTGCTGATTTACGGTATGAAAGGCTAAATATGTAATTCATAAAAACCAGCATCTACAAAGCTTCTGGATTTTAAAATTATTTATTTCATACCCTGATTAAGCAACGCCATAAAATGAAGCAGTGAGTTAGATGGCATTTTCTTAAAAATTTGTTTTTATAGTTCAAAATTAAAATATTAATACCATAAAATACCCCTTAAGTCAAGCTTCATAAAAGAACTTTAGTTAATTAAATTTTAAAATTACTTTGCTTACTAACTCTTTTTTGTTATTAATTTGTCATAACTACTCTAGAAGAGCCAGAAAAATTACCTGGCTCTCAATGTCTAAAATGTATAGCACTGATGGTTAGCAGAGTGCTATGATTACACAAATTAAGGTAAAAAAGCCTTAAGAAGTTTGACTTATTCACAGCCAAGGCAGAAGGCTCACACTATGGTCAGAAATCGGCGACAATTCTTGCAATATATGGTGACTGGGACAGCGGGAAGCCTTGCTATTGGGTTACTTTTTCCCACAGCGGGACAAAGCGAAGAAAAAGTTGACTTAGAAAACCTTTGTTCTGCATTTCCCTACAATTCCCAGTGTGAAAATTATCTGCCGGGAGTAAGGGCAGAAGATAGTGAGGAAAAACCTATTGAGGTTTCTGCATTCCTTCCTAACGCAAAAGCGGGGATTCCTGTACTGGTGAAAGGATTGCCAAAAGTTGCTTATTTGGTGATTAATGAGGGGCCGAAGATTGCGGAATATGGTATTAATCCTGTGTGTACGCATTTAGGGTGTACTGTGGAGTGGAAAACAGAGCGATCGCGCTTTGAATGTCCCTGTCATGGTTCTCAGTTCGACGCTCAAGGTCGAGTTATTAAAGGCCCTGCTAAGCGTTCCCTACCGCTGGTGACAGTAGTGGTGAAGCAAAATCAAATCCGTTTAGTGGCTCGCAAACCTGCGATCGATCCGCGCTCAACCATTAAAGATTAAAAAATTGGTAATTGCTCAACTACCCCCCCTCTCCTGAAACTGCCTCAAGCGAGACAGTTTCAGATTGTGAATTTTCAGCAAAAAGCTTCTTCTTAAATAAAATCAACGAGAAAATCAGGGTATGAAATAAATAATTTCAAAATCCAGAAGCTTTGTAGACACTGGTTTTTATGAATTGCATATTTAGCCTTTCATACCGTAAATCAGCAACACCTATTTTTGAAAGTTAAGACTAAATTTAAACGACGAATTTCTAAAGTCCTCTTAAAGAGGACTTTAGCTATGAGACAGGGGTTTTCAACCCCTGTCGGACTCTCGGAACGATCGACAGATTTTCATCAAACCCACTTTCACAAGAGCGAAAAAAGTTCCTCAACCAATCGCCAACCCTCAAAAATATCAAGTCTAAAATCTTAAAAATTAATTTAAAATATTAGTCTCAAACCTAAAATCTCAAATTTAAAATCGGTTAACCGAACTAACCGAGTGAGGAAATCCGCTTGACACCGCGTGCGTATTTAATGACAAAATAGATGAATAAAACTGGTTTAAATTAAAGGACGACAGTTATCAATGGCAATTAAAGACCAGCCCCAACCCCCTCGTTTTCGGCTAATTAGCAATGTCTTGTTATTGCTATCAAGTTTGTTTGTGCTAGCAAACATCTTTTTGCCCAATTTATTCGGGCCACAAATTCCGCAAGTACCTTACAGCTTGTTCGTGCATCAGGTTCAAGAACAAGATGTGGTGAGAGCTTCGGTAGGGCAAAATGAAATTCGCTACCAACTCAAAGGCGAAGGCGACACACCCGGTCAAGTGCTGTCAACTACGCCAATTTTTGACCTGGATCTGCCTAAACTTTTGCAAGAAAAAGGCGTTGAATTTGCGGCAACTCCCCCTTCTAAAAATGGCTGGATCGGCAGTGTTTTGAGCTGGGTGATTCCGCCGCTGATTTTTGTGGCAATATTTCAATTTTTCATGAACAGGCAGGGTGGCGGGCCGCAGGGTGCGCTGTCGATCGGCAAAAGTAAGGCTAAGGTCTACGTCGAAGGCGAATCAGCGAAGATTACTTTTGCTGACGTAGCAGGAGTAGAAGAGGCTAAAACTGAATTAGTCGAAGTTGTGGAATTCCTGAAAACTCCCGACAAATTTACGGCAATTGGCGCGCGAATTCCGAAGGGCGTGCTGTTAGTCGGGCCTCCGGGAACTGGGAAAACTCTGTTAGCAAAGGCGGTGGCTGGTGAAGCGGGCGTACCGTTTTTTAGCATCTCCGGTTCGGAGTTTGTGGAACTGTTTGTAGGTGTCGGTTCTGCGAGAGTTAGAGATTTATTCGAGCAGGCGAAAAAACAGGCTCCTTGTATTATTTTCATTGATGAGTTGGATGCGATCGGCAAATCTCGCAGCACCGGCGGTATGTACGGCGGTAATGACGAACGCGAACAAACTCTGAATCAATTGTTAACTGAAATGGACGGTTTTGCTGCGGGCAATACTACGGTAATTGTGCTGGCTGCAACTAACCGCCCGGAAAGTTTGGATGCTGCTTTGTTGCGTCCTGGTCGTTTCGATCGCCAAGTTTTGGTCGATCGCCCGGATTTATCTGGCCGCGAAGCAATTTTGAACATTCACTCTCAAACGGTGAAGTTGGGCCCGGATATTGATTTGAAGGCGATCGCCACTCGCACCCCCGGTTTTTCGGGCGCAGATTTGGCAAATTTGGTCAATGAAGCTGCCTTGCTAGCGGCGCGTAACAAGCGCCTCGCTGTGGCACAGGAAGACTTTTTAGAGGCGTTTGAGCGCGTTGTGGCTGGCTTGGAAAAGAAGAGCCGAGTGCTCAACGAAAAAGAGAAAAAGATTGTGGCTTACCACGAAGTCGGACACGCGATGGTTGGGGCTTTGATGACGGGCGGTGGCGAAGTGGCGAAAATCTCGATCGTGCCGCGCGGTATGGCTGCATTGGGTTACACGTTGCAGTTACCGACTGAAGACCGTTTCTTGTTGGATGAGTCGGAGTTGCGCGGTCAGATTGCTACACTGCTAGGAGGGCGATCGGCTGAAGAAGTGGTCTTCGGTAGCATCACCACCGGCGCTTCTAACGACTTGCAAAAGGCGACAGATTTAGCCGAGAGAATGGTGACAACTTACGGTATGAGTAAGGTTTTGGGGCCTCTAGCTTACGATCGCTCTCAACAATCTTTCCTCGGCGATGGTATGGGAAATGCCCGCCGCGCTGTCAGTGCCCAAACTGCTGAGGCGATCGACCAAGAAGTCAAAGAAATTGTGGAAACCGCGCACACACAAGCTTTGGATATTCTGAAAGCTAATCGGGAATTGTTGGAAACAATTACCTCGCAACTGTTGGAAACTGAGGTGATTGAAGGTGAAAAACTGCACGAATTCCTGACTCAAGTCAAGCCTGTAGATAAGGTAGTGGCTTGAGTTTAAAAGGGTTTAATTAAACCGCAGATGAACGCAGATGAACGCAGATGAACGCAATATCATCTGCGTTTTTTGATTGACTACGCCAAGATTTATAATAAGTTCAACTATAAAGATTGTGGTCTGGGTCTAGCCAAACAATATAAAAAATATTTTCACTAAAAAATCCATGCACCCTACCGTATTCATTAGCAGATATTTGAAACTGGTAGGGGATATTTACTAGCATAGCTTCATTGGGAATCCCAAAACCATTAGGCTCAGTTGTATCTTGCCATGCTATGCCATGACAGCGCAGGCTTTTACTCTGATTATTAATGATTTCTTGAGAGTTCAATTGTGATAAATCCCGTAACCTTCTCAAAAGAGACGCTAGATATCTAGAATCTCGGCCAGCTAGTGAAAATTTATCTTTGTCATCCTGATAATATCTGAAAGAAAAACTAACTCCTTCCGGTATTTTTACATCTTGACGTTTGATACTAGATAAGGATGGCTGGCGGCGTATATCTGCCTTTTTAGGTTTCTTCGATGACACGGGTTTTGTAAAATTTTTTCATTGATTCCTTAGAAATAATAGCATGAGAGGGTTCATCTCTTGGCAAGTTACCTCTCGCTTTAATCCAAGGGTCTTCGCGACGCACCATCAATTCCAACTCATAGGCGTCGCAAAAGAAATACTCATCGGATAACTCGTCCAAAAACTCTTGTACGTCTTCTGGAAGCTCTGGTTTTTCGACTTCTTTGAGAATTGGCTTAAACCCAAATTCTTCTTTGTATTCGTAAAATAAAGCCGGGATAGTCGGCCCGTGCACCCAGGCTTCAAAATCTTCATCAAAAAGTGGTTTATCTTCAAAGGCTAGATACCATGCTTGGGCATAAAACAATAGTTTTTGTAGCTTGTGGTTGCTGAGGTAGGAGCCTACGTCATTGGCAAACCAAATATAGTAATCTGCTAGTTGGGATGCTGTTGTTATTGTAGTTATTGTGGTCATACAATTCGAGTCAATATGTTTTGGATTCTATGATATCATAAATTACAGTATGATGAGTGAATATCCCATAGTAAAATTTTCACATAAACCATGACTATCGATCTACAGATTTTTCAAACAGTCGTCAAGATGCCAGAATCTCTAAAACAAGAGATTTTGCATTATGCAAAATATTTACTTGAGAAACACGCAAAAACTGAATCATCTCCAGAACAACTTGAACAACCTCATGGTTATGGTAGTTGGGCTGGTCAAATCGTTATGTCTGATGATTTCGATCAACCGCTGGAAGATTTAAAGGAATATATGTAACATGGAATTCCTTTTAGATACTCATGCTTTTCTGTGGTACTTACTTGGCGATTCCAATCTAGGTAGTAAAGCGAAAGAAGCGATTGATACTAAAACAAATTTGTATTTTAGTATTGCCAGCCTTTGGGAAATTTCGATTAAAATTAATGTCGGTAAACTTCAACTGAATCGACCATTTGAAGACATTCCTAAAGAATTGCAATACATTAACGCTCAAATTCTACCAATTACATTTGAAGATACTGAGATTTACACGGGTCTTTCTCTGCATCACCGAGATCCTTTTGATCGGATTTTAGTAGCACAGACGATGAATCATTCGCTGGTTTTGATTAGTCGTGATGAAGCTTTTGATGCTTATCCAATTCAGCGGGTTTGGTGATGAATAAGGTGATTTTTTTATCAGTAAGCCTACCAACAAAAAAGAATACCCAAATACCTAATTTCTTGAAAAAGTCGGTATTTGGGTATTCGGTTTAATTATCGAATCTTAAACTACTTGCACTTGTTTTTCGGCAATAGAAGCTATCAGCGCTTTTTGCTGCGCTTGTTGAGCTTCGTCAGCTAAAAACTCGGCTAATTGTTCTTCGATTTCATCCCGCACAATTTGACGGTATTCTAGGAAGTGCTCGTTGTGAGCGCACACTGTTAAATAGTGATCCCAAACCGCCGGATTGCGTCTGATAATGCTGAACAAATGATGCCAGAACTTCCACCGAGTTGAACGCTTGACTCCTTGTCGCCAAACTACAGTTAGCAGTGCTCGCAAGTCGATCCAACTGGGGATTCTTGAAGGTATATCTGCTGTAGGTGCACCCAACATCAAGAAGTGGCGGTAGGTGCGGTCTAAGTATTTCTCAGCATCGTACACATCAGAAAATGCTTGGACATATTCCCTGGCGATATCTTCTAGTGGCCGCGTGGGAATGAAGTTCATCAATGTAGTCTGATTCAGGTTGCCGGATTTGTCGCGCAATCTGCCTTCTTTTGCTAGTCTGTGGGACAATGCAGTATGAGGCAAAGCTTGCAACATTCCAAAGGTTGTACTCGGAATTGCTGCTGCTTCGGCGAAGTTGACAATGCGTTGGCCTGCACCTGCTTTTTCGCCGTCGAATCCGATGATGAATCCAGCCATGACTCGCAAGCCGGATTTGGCAATTAATTCTACGGATTCTATCAGAGAATTGCGGGTGTTTTGGAATTTCTTGGTCATTTGCAGGCTTTCTTCGTCGGGGGTTTCAATTCCCAGGAAGACTGCATTGAAATGACACTTCACCATCATATCCATCAATTCTTGGTCTTCCGCTAAATCGATGGATGCTTCTGTGTTGAAGTTGAAGGGGAATTTGTGTTCTATTTGCCAAACTTCTAACTCTTTTAGCAACAGTTTGACATTGCGTTTGTTGCCGATAAAGTTGTCGTCTACCATGAACACGCCGCGCCGCCAACCTAGGTTGTAGAGACAGTCTAGTTCTGCGATTAATTGTTCGGGGTTTTTGGTGCGGGGTTTGCGACCGTAGAGGACGATGATATCGCAGAATTCGCACTGGAAGGGACAACCTCGCGAAAATTGAATTGACATCGAATCGTAGCAGTCTAATTCGAGCAAGTCGAAGCGGGGAACCGGGGTTGTGGTAACATCGGGTTTTACGCCGTCCGATCGATATATTCCACTTTTTTCACCGCGCCCGATTGCTTCGACGAACATGGGTAGGGTGATTTCGCCTTCGTCGAGAATCAGGTAATCGATGCCCGCTGCTTGGGGTTCTTCGGGTACGGAGGTTGGATAAGGGCCGCCGCAGGCTACGGATTTACCGCGCCGTTTGGCTTCGCGGATGATGTCTAGCAAGTCTTCTTTTTGGACAATCATTGCGGACAGAATAACGAGCTCTGCCCATTCCCATTCTGCTTCGGTGATTTGTCGGATGTTACGATCGACTAACTTAAATTCCCATTCTTGGGGTAGAATAGCTGCTACTGTTACCAAACCCAGCGGTGGAAGCAGCACTTGGCGATCGACTAATTCTAGGATTTTCTCGTAAGACCAAAATGTTTTCGGGAACAGGGGGTAAACTAGAAGAACTCGCATATTATGTTAAACCTCACATCAGTAAACAACTTGCGATCGGGCTGGCGGGGCGTGAGAGTTCGATCGACTCTCAAGACTTAATTTTAAGGCTAAAATTACGATCTGGCGCGCGATCGACTATCCGGCGAGGGGCGATACCCCCTAACACGAAGATAATCGGCGCAATTTAATAAATTTGCAGTCTCTTGTCAAAGCCCGCAAATGCTGATATCTTATCGTATTTCATAGTTGATTGACGATAATCGCATTTAAACAGCATGGGAATCAGGCAAAAAAGAATTTGAAACAGTAGACTTGAATTACAAAAATAATTAGGGACGATGCTCTGAGCAACGTCCCACAATCTTTCTTGTGGGATGGGCTTTGAGCATCGTCCGATTATTGGTGCGGAGTGTACGCGCTACTTTGCATTTTTATCGGGAATCCCGCTAGTTCTTAACATATCAGCAACTGTGGCGCAATAACTCGGCAGTCCAACGCTTTCGGGATTGACAAGATTTTGATAGGTAAAATGGCGGTAGCTAATACAAAATCTGTCCCAAGCAGCCATCTGAATTCGGAACAGCCAGATAAAGAAATCGGCTAGCCAAGCTGACAGAGTGATCCGAAAAAAAATCTTTTTATGCAAATATTTGCAAGCTTGTTCGACAACTTGGTTCGCGGTAATCGCCGGATTTCCTAGCACAAAATGTCGCGTCTCCTCAGAAGCTGGGGGATGTTCTACTAAGTAATTAACGACTGTGGCAATATCTGCGCCGTGGATGAAGTGAAAGCTGCCATCTGCCTTAAACCAGCGAATCAAACCTATCCATTTGGCGACAAGTGGCAAACCGGATGATAGGTGAGAAACGGGTTTTTCTGCATCTCCTCCCAATACTAAGGTTGGGTAAAGTGCGGTAATCGGAGGCACATTTGTCAAGGTCGATAATTGCGTCATGCAATCGTATTTGGATCGAACATAATCTGTTCCCAGTTCCCCGGCTTCTTTGAGCAAGTTGTTGTCTCTACCGAGGATGCTGGCTGTTGAAAAGTATATTACTTGTTGGCAAGTCTGGGGCGAAAGTAGTTGAATTAGGCGCAGGGTTTTGGTGACGTTGACATCAAAAACTTCTTGGGTTCCTCCCCAAGCTGTGGCGGCTAAAATTGCTACGTCTATTGTTTGCAGAAGTTCGGCATGGCGATCGATATCTTTCATGTCGCCTTCTATAATATTGATGCCGGGGCGGGCTTTCCAGTCAAATTTTAGCTTATCGGGGTTGCGAACTAATAGGTAAAGTTCGTGGTTTGTCTGTTGAATCAAGGTTTCGGCCATGTAGTGACCGATACAGCCACTTGCACCCGTCACAAAAATTTTTTTGGGGTTCATTTTGCCGGAGGGGAAGAGGGGAGAAATGAGCGTTTTTTATGGTAGGGAAACGGCACTGCCGTGTCCTCTTTCCACGGTAGGGAAACGGCACTGCCGTGTCCTCTTTCTTACAAATATTGTGTGTTTTGTCCACAAATATTGTGTGTTGTTGGCACGGAAGGAGACGGCAATGCCGTGTCCCTACAAATATTGTGTGTTTTGTCCACAAATATTATGTGTTGTTGGCACGGAAGGAGACGGCAATGCCGTGTCCCTACAAATATTGTGTGTTGTTTCGACGGTAGGGAGACGGCAATGCCGTGTCCCTACAAATATCGCAATCAAATCGCAATTTAAGCAGTAACTGCGAGCAATTTGTCGGCTTGTTTGGCGGTTTCAAAGAAGAAACGCACGTTGTCTTCGGGGGTTCCCGGTAATACGCCGTGTCCTAAATTGAGGATGTGTCCGCGCGGGCCCGCTTTGCGAATTGTATCAAGAATTCGATCGCGAATAAACGCTTGAGAACCAAACAACACGCCGGGATCGAGATTTCCCTGAACGTTCATGTTGGGGCCCAAACGTCGGCGGGCGTCGGCCATATCAACCGTCCAATCGACGCTGATGATATCCGCGCCGGATTTTGTCATGCGTTCGAGGAGGCCGCCACTACCGCTGACTAAGAGAATTAGCGGGGTGTCGGGATGGGTTTTTTTGACTTGCTCAAATACCTGTTTTTGGTATGGTAAAGCGAATGTTTCGTAGTCCTGCGGGGACATTTGGCCGGCCCAGGAGTCGAACATTTGGACTACTTGCGCGCCGCAGTCGATTTGATAGCGCATATAAACTGCGATCGCATCGGCGAATTTTGACAGCAACTGATGCAGTAAAGTTGGATCGGAAAATGCCATGTTTTTGATGATGGCATAATACTTAGAACCTTTACCCTCAACGGCATAGGCCGCCAGCGTCCAGGGCGCGCCGACAAAACCGAGCACCGTGGATTTGTTGCCTACTTCCGCGCGCAGGGATTGGAGAATTGTTTTGATAAACGGCAAGCTTTCTTCCGGGTTCAGCGGTTGCAGGTTGTCGATTTGCTCTTGAGTGCGGATGGGTTCGTGGATAATCGGGCCTTTGCCTTCGGCGATGTCCATGTCGATGCCCAAACCGGGCATTGGGGTGACGATATCGGAAAACAGAATTACGCCGTCGGGTTGAAACGCGCGCCACGGCTGAAGGGAAACTTCGATCGCAACTTCGGGTATTTCGGAACGTTCGCGAAAGGAGGGATACTTTTCTCGCAAATCTCGATAGGCCTTCATGTAGCGACCGGCTTGGCGCATCATCCACACGGGCGGGCGGTCTAGGGTTTCGCCGCGGGCTGCCCGCAACAGTAAGGGAACTTCGTTTAATACCGACATTTTAACTTTTCTCTGACTTAGATATTTCAATGCCTTTGGTAGCTTACCATTGTGCGATCGTCCTTTTTGACAAAAAATTCATCTGTCGGCGGGGAGGGAGATGAGGCAATCGCCTGAGTTCGATAGCAACCTTCTGGCACGTTAACAGTTGACAGTTGACAGTTGACAGTTGACAGTGAAGTTTTTAGGCTGGGCTTAAATCCCCTGTCTAAAAACAATCCACCTAAAGGTGGGGGCTTAAATCCCCTGTGCTTTGGTCAAGGCATCCTTAATAGCTGAAACTATTGCTAAGGAATGAATTTTCACCTCGACCCTTCTGTTACAATGACAATCGAAACTAACAGAATGCGCGACGCCGACATCAAGCAGACAAAGCATCTAGCACTCTTTGCAGCAGCAAAGCGCCCAAAATCAGGACGGCAAAATAAAAATATGTTTTTTGACAATTGGTTTGAATTGATTCGGATTTTGACGATCGGCGTTTCCGCTTACGTCGTGCTGATTTTTTTGCTGCGAGTCTCCGGCAAGCGAACTCTGTCGAAGTGGAATGCCTTCGATTTCATCGTTACCATCGCGCTCGGTTCGACGCTGGCGACTATCGTCATGTCAAAAGACGTTTCGCTCGTCGAGGGCGTTGTCGCCCTCGGCTTACTCATCGGGCTGCAATTCATCGTCACGTGGCTTGCCGTGCGGGTAAAGTGGGTAAAAAATCTGATCAAAGCCGAACCTACTATGCTGCTCAACCAAGGCCAATTTCTGCCTGTGGCGATGCGGCAGCAGCGCGTGAGTGAATCGGAAATTCGGGCGGCGATTCGGGGGACGGGCTGCGCGTCGATCGAAGAAATCGAAGCAGTCGTGCTGGAAACCGACGGCAGCATGAGCGTTGTCAAAAAATCTCCGAACAATTCGCGATCGGCTCTCCAAGATGTAGCTTAGTCGATCGGCACCAGCTATTGTCTGTCATTGCGAGGCCCGTTAGCGTAGCGATCCGAAGGAAAGCAATTGCGGGATCTGTTTTGTATGGAAACTAATTGAATGGAAACTAATATTTTGCAGCGCTTGTGGTATCCCAGAGGTTAACTCCCCACTGGCTGGGTAAACTAATTGAATAGAAACAACAAAAAAGGTGGCTGTCAGCCGCCTTTTTCTTTTATCTACCCATCCTTAAGATATAATGAAGAAAGTTCTAGAAGGCAAAGTAGTGCTAGGAAGTTATTTATGCAAACAATCCTATTAAGTCACGAAGAAGTCGGAAAGCTTGCGAAGCAACTTTATGAAAGCACCATCCGTGAAAAAGTAGAGTCAGAAAACAATATTGGTAAAATGGTGATTATCGACATTGAGACAGGTGAGTATGAAGTTGACAAAAATGGCTTGCAAGCAGCGCGGAACCTCAGCAAAAAGCATCCAAACCCTAGGCTTTTTGGTATCCGAATCGGATACAATGTTGCGGCTTCCCTAGGCGGTGTTATGGAGCGTGTTAGCAAGTGATTTATGGTATTGTAAATGACGGACACCCCACTGTTGCTGTGCAATTTCGTTTCCCAAATCGTCCAGACTTATCTATCGAGTTTGTAGTAGACACAGGATTTACAGATCAACATCGTCTTCAATTTGCCGATCCCAGACTTGTTGGTGATACTCTATCAGCCAAGCCGTTAGTTCGGATAGTTCCTTAACTGACAAGTTCATAATTGCTGTTTCAAGTTCTTTAACACTCATAGATTTTGCCACATCATTAATATTATTAATATACCAATAATCCTGAACGTATGAGTAGTCAGAAACCGGGTTTTTGTGAAAATACTTCCATAGTCGCGGTGTTTGGGGCGGGTTTTTGAGATGGTTGGTTTGACTCATTGATGGTTTGTAAAACCCGCCCCAACGAAACAAACGAAATTACCTAGTCACACACACTCCGCCTACAGATACGCGACATTGATCTCGACTTGGATCGAACCTGCTATCATCATTAGAGCGATCGAATCTACCATCATCATTCCTCGCCGAATCTAAATTCCTAGTCCGCGAATTGTAATAATAGTCTCCCTGCGGATACTGGCGAGTCGGTACAGCACAATACGTCCCGTCCCTGTCGGCATCATCAAATTTTACTCTTACCATAGTACGTCTGAGGCGACAGTCGATCGGGTTCAAGCCAAAATCATCCCGCAAAATCCGTTCTCCATCATAGCCACGGCTGTCTCGGCCCCTGTCGTTTCTGTCATCGCGCCTATTGCTAGTCCGTCTGTCGCCACCATCAATTCCCGCAACTTCCACCGTGTAGTTACCGCCCCTCGCAGCATCTTTCGCCAACACCAAAAGCTTGTAATCACCGCTGCGGGGAATTTGATAGTTAAAAGAACGGTCTTGCGTAAAAGCGACTTGTTTGTTGTTTCCGTAAAATAGTACCATCACGGGAGTAAAACCGCGACTTCTATCTGTATCTAAAAAAACTTCAATGTTGTCGCCTTCCCGCGCGCTGAAAGTATATTCTTGACCCCGCAATTCTTCCGTCGGATTTCCCGGTGTCCACATATTTCTGAAACGGTAAATCGGGGAAGTGCGGCGGATTACTCCATTTATGCGATCGTTATTTTGTATCTGTTCAGCAACTGCATTTGATGGAATCGCCGTAAGTGCCAATCCTGTAACTAGCACAGCGGCAGCAATACTGTTTAACAAGTTGTGTTTTTTCATGTCAACCTCTGGAAAGTTATAAAATTTTTTTGCATTCTTGTCGCGGACATTTGCATACACAATCCATTTTAAATGTAATTTCTGCCCACCGTCTCAACCATTAGTCTCAACTTTCGTTATTTTGGGGTGCGTCAGGGCTGATTTTTTTAACCGCAGACTAATAATTTTTCCCATGACGCACCCTACAAACTTATAGACGTTGATGCAGCTTTTAAAGTTGCGATGTATCCCCACAAATCAGCAATCCCGATTCACCGTCGATACTCGCCTCAATTCCCATCGGTAAAGCAGCGTTAACCCCTTCGTGGCCAAATGGCAAATCCGAGACAATCGGAATATTTAGGTTTAAAAGCCGATCGCGCAAAACTTCTTCTATGCTAAAAGTAGGAATCTTCGGGTCAATCTCGCAGCGACTGAAGCGCCCCAAAGCAATCCCCCGCACCCCCGCAAAAGCCCCGGCCATCCGCCACTGAGTCAGCATCCGATCGACCCTGTAAGGAGCCTCGGAAACATCCTCAAATGCGAGAATAACACCCGTCAAATCCGGTTGATACGGGGTTCCGAGCAAATGAGTAGCCACCGTCAGATTCGCCGGAAACAGCCGCCCCGCAGCCTTGCAACCAGCCCATCCCTTACCTTGCAAAGATTGTAAGGGACGGCCTTCGATATAGTCAAAAAGTCGATCGACAGACCAATCCGGTTCCGCGCCCAAAGTTGTCAGCATCGGCCCATGAACGCCCCAAATGCCTAATTTATCGTCATTCCACAGCAAAGCAGTAATGTCAGAAAAGCCGATTAACCATTTCGGCGCATGGGAATCGGGAGTAGGAAACCCGGAATTTGCCCAATCTCCCACTTTGCCTTTTTCCAAAAGTCTAGTGCTACCGAAACCGCCTCTAGCACACAGAATACCGCGACAATCCGGGTCACTGAGGGCATCTGCAAGCTGTAGGACTCTGTTTTCGTCGGAGCCGGCCAAGTAGCCAGTGCGATCGGCAAAACCCGGTGTTAATTCAATGCGATAGCCGCGGGATTTCCAAATTTCCAAACCGCGTTCAAAATTAGTCAATTCTCGAAGCGCGCCACTAGGTGCAATCACGCGCAGCAAATCTCCCGGTTGCAGCCATTTCATGTTAGTTATTATCGAAGGAAGTTCGGCAACAGATTTTGTAGCGGATGTAACGGATGTAGGGTGCGTGGCTTGATAAAAATCCCTAGCTAAATACAGACAATCTCACAGCGACGCACCTGACAAACAGGGCTAATGTAAAAAAATCCCACACTTCTCTTTAGCCAAAATTAGTAAAAATGGTGTCCTATCAATTCTGATTAATTTGAACCAATTCTGTAGGGGCGAGTTCACCAACAATCTGTAATTCACATCCAGAGTATTTATAAACTCGCCCCCACCCAACCAACCAACTCCGATTACCTGGCAATTTTTGGGAATTCTGCGATGGGGAGGGCGGGTTTTTGGACTCTGGGGTTTCATTTGAAATTCGGGTGAACCCGCCCCTACAAATTGCTACCTTTCACACCTATGGCAAAGTCAAAATTTCCACCCCAGAATCAGTCACAGCCAGAGTGTGTTCAAATTGAGCCGAAAGCTTTTTATCCTTAGTGATAGCAGTCCAACCATCGGCCAAAATTTCTACATCCCAAGTACCCTCATTAATCATCGGCTCGATCGTAAAAACCATGCCTTGTCTGAGCTTCTTTCCCGTCCCCCGCTTGCCGTAGTGCAAAATTTCTGGTTCAGTGTGAAAAACGCGATGCACGCCGTGTCCCGCAAAATTTCGCACTACAGAAAAACCCTGGGCTTCCGCATATTCTTGAATCGCTGCACCGATGTCTCCAGTACGAGCACCAGGCTTAACTTCTGCAATTCCTCTTCTCAGACATTCTTCAGTTACTTCAACTAACCTTTTAGCTATAGGTGAAGGTTCTCCAACAAAGAAAGTCTTAGAAGTATCGCCATGATAGCCATCAACTAAAGGCGTTACATCAATGTTAATAATGTCACCTTTTCTGAGAATTTGTTTCGCATTCGGGATGCCGTGACAGACAACTTCATTGACACTAGCGCACAGAGATTTCGGAAATCCTTTATAACCTAGCGGAGCACTTGTTGCGCCGTGCGCTAAAGTCCAACGTTCGGCTTCGTCGTTAATTGCCAGAGTGCTGACACCTGGTTTGATCATTGGTTCGAGATGCAGCAGAAGCTGAGCTGCTAAGCGGCCAGCTTGACGCATTTTTTCCACTTCTCTGCTCGATAAAAGCACTAAACGTTCAGTTGCCATAGTTTTTTTTCTGGTCTTTTGTTGTGGTTGATTAAGAGTTTATTTAACTCAATTTTAGAATAGATTTGAACCAGCTTTCAAAAAGATCGCCGGCAGCTTCTAAGTTGTATTCTACCTCTGCTTGTCGCCGGCAAGCGCTGCGGTCAATTTTGTCTAAACGGTCGATCGCACTTACCAACCCATTTACACTGTCAGGCTCCACTAAAAAGCCCGTCAGCCCGTCTCGAACAATTTCCGCCGGGCCCCCGCGCTCATAGGAAATCACGGGCACACCGCACGCTAAAGCCTCGATCGCGACATTTCCAAAAGCTTCCACCCAGCGCGGCGTCATCAACAATGCTCGGCACTGACGGACTTGCTCTTGCATTTTGGTTGTTGTCAGAAAGCCTAAATATTCTACCGGAGCATCCGGGTAATCTGCACAAATTCTTTGCCAATAATCCTCATCCTGCATTTTGCCCATAATTTTCAGGGGAATGCCTGTAATTTTCGCGGCCGCCACTGCATCTTCTAAGCCTTTTTCCGGGGCGATGCGGCCTAGCCAAGCTAATTTTGGTTCCGGTTGGCTGCAAAATTCGTACAGCGATAAATCGATGCCACCGCTTCCCACTAACTGACACTCGCTACCAAAGGCAAAGGTTTGGGCTTGGGTAAGGGTGCAAACTCCCAGCGTACCCGGAAATTTGGTGGCGATTTGTCCGGCGATGCGATCGAGCGATCGCGAAAGTGAGCCCATACTGATAAAATGTGCGATCGGAGTATTAAAAAATGGTGTTAAATAAAATGGCAGCCAATCGTAGGCAAAGTTAACAATCAGATCCCATTCATCCTGAACATGGCGAGCATATTCCCACATATTCGCCAGCACAGAATCGGCCGGCATCACAATCGGATCGTGGTAATCTTGTGTTTGGGCCGTTACTTGCAAATCGCCCGTGATTCCGACGACTGGAATTGATTCTAAAACTGAACCTGTCGGTGCTACCACTGTGATTTTATGGCCTCGACGCTGCAATTCTTTAGCAGTGTTGAGCACTGTAAGTTCAACTCCGCCACCCAACCCAGAACCGAGTTGACCGACAGAAGTTGATAGGAACAATAATTTTAAAGAGTTATTAGTCATTCGTTATTAGTCATTAGTCATTAGTCACTTATTTTAGCATATTATCAATAATCATAAAGTTTTCGTCGATCGATATAATAATTTTCCGATTGCAGTGCAAGCGTCCACACTCGTAATTAGTAATCACAATAAAACGTTATCATAATTTTCCGATGACCAATGACCAATGACCAATGCCCAATGCCCAATTCCCAATTCCCAATGCCCAATTCCCAATGCCCAATTACCCAATTCCCAATAACTAATCATCCCTCCCAGAGCGCGGATGAATGCGATTCAACTGATTAATAGCCCAGCGAGCAGTCTCCTGAACTTCTGCATCTGGATCATCCGTCGCACGGTGCAACAAGTAACTGATTTGATTCACCAATTCGTAAATCCGTGTCAAATCGCGAATCGCATTTTTCCGCACTTCCGGGTTTTCATTTTGCAAGGAAATTGACCAGGCATTATTCATGGGTTTGAGCGTGCGAATGCCAATTTCCGAAAGACTTGCCAGAATTAAACTGTACTGCTTAGAGTCAGAATTTCCTAGTAAATCCAGCAACGGCTCAACTGCTCTGGAATCTCCCTGCTGGCCGAGTTCCCAAATTGCTTTGCGCCTTTTTGCCGGATTTAAGTGCTGCAAATCTTCAATCAGTGCTTCAATAATATCAACTTTAGGTCTGCCATCTGTTTCTGGATGGGAAATATCTTTCTTCCGACTCGCTAGCGAATCGGCTCGATTAGCTGTTTCGGGAATATTGAAACCTGTGTCGCTGTAGCCGTTATTCTGAGTTTCCAAGGGCCAAGTGTCGGAATTAATTCGATCGCCCTCTACCCCCGCATCCTCCGATTCTAGTTCCCCAGATTCTAGGATAAACGGTAAAGGCAGATCAGTGTTTTCGACATTGTAGCCCTTGGGGAAATTCACAGGGTAGGGCAATGCTGGTAGCGGTTTTAGTCCCCCAGAAGAAACCTGTTGCTCTCGTGTTTCCCGCAAGTTTGTCTGCTGAGCATCGGGATTGGTGAATCGAGGGTTTCTTTGGTTTTGGCGATCGCCTCGAACCCGTCTTCGATTAGAATTATTTGACTCGCCACTGCTAACCAATTTCAGCATGATAAATACTGCCGCTGCCGTGACGACAACTGCGGCCAAACCCAACACTAACAATCCCCGCTGGTGCGACAAAATGACAATTATCTTGGAAATTGGTTTTGGGATTTTGGAATTGGATTTTGGCGGTTGGGACGGCTTAGATTTGTTTTTATTGGGCGCTGGAGAGGGTTTTTGGGGATTGGAGTCCTGACTAGAGTCCGGGGGAGAGTCCGCCTGAGCAATTTCTTGAGAAACAACCTGGTAGGAAGCATTGACAATCTGTTGCCTTCCGTCCGCACTTGGACTGAAGGCAGCGCCCAGACAGGCAATGCAGGTGAACAAACATACAGTGGAGCGGTAGTGCGCCATAAGACTCAATCGGGGTTTTGAGAGGCAACGCCGCATGACGAGCTTTAGTGTAACCTTGAGTTAGCTCGATCCTAGCTGCTATGCGCCCAACTAACTCACAAATACCACGCTTTCTCGCAAAAAATTCTGGTTTGAGGTGGCAGCGAGCCGGATCTCATTAACACAATTGCGTCAATAACGGCGGCTGCGCATAAAGCAGGGGCATCTTTGAAAGTTGATTGCCAGCGAATCCTCCCCTACCTGCTATGCAGACGCTGCGAGGCTGGCGATTGTTGCTCGCTGCTCACTGCGTGCCATCACCTGTGAGTTTAACTGTTTAGTCGCTGCTGCGCCGCTTTTGTCTTAATTTTAACGGGTACTCGGACAAGGGGGATTGGCAGTGGCAACGAGAAATCTGGTTTTTGAGTGTATTTTGACCTGCTAAACTGAATATTTTCACTATGTTTATTTGTATTTACATACTTAAGTTAAATCGATCGCCATTTAATCATGTTTCGCCAAATCTGATATAAGATCGAGCTAAATTTATCGTGTGAGAGTAGAGGCATTTGTGAGCCAACAAGATATCTTAAATTTAGCAAAAGAAGGCGACCCAAGGGCGATCGCATTTCTGATCGGCCAAGCACTCGAAACCTTCGGCGTCACAGCTAAAGGCAGCTTGGAAAATGAAACCCTGCACCTGCTGCTGGAAGCAGAACAATTGCCCGCAGAAGAAGCCTGTCTCCGAGTCGCAGTCAAGGGGTTGCAGCGGTTGCAACCAAAAAACATTTACGGAGTAACCGTTTACGGGCGGAAAGAAGGCCAACAATTGCCCGCTTGGACTCAGACAGTAGAATTAAAAAAACGCTTGGCTAGTGCACGCCTAACCGTAGCCGCACCAGTGAGTGTAGCAGCACCCGCAACTGTAGCCCCTGTCAAAATTGCTGTAGGTGTCGCCAGTGTAGCCACTGCCCCAATTCCTGTAGCCTTACCAAAGCTAGAAACACCTCAAAAGATCACAACCCCACCCATTCAAATACCAGAAAAATCCCCCCGCACATCCTATAGAATCCCAACTCCCCAACCCAAAAAACAACGCCAACAAAAGGTATCACAGCCTCCAGATAGAATCCCAACTCCCCAACCCAAAAAACAACGCCAACAAAAGGTATCACGGCGGCCAGATTTAGCCAGTCCTAAAAATAAAAAATCTTGGCTGTCAGTCGGTACTCTCAGCCTGATTTTCATACCGATAGCAGGCTTTGTACTCGGTTCTCAATTCAATAAATCCTCAACCACCGCTACGATTAACCCTGTTACCTCAAAGCCTGCGGTACAAAAAGTAAGCGCGGCCAAGCCATCCCGCAAGGAATCAATCCCAGCGTCAGCATCAGCCAAACCCGCTCCCAAATCGCCATCCCAGGCAGCAAAAATACCTGCCAATCTGCCCGCAACTGTCAGCATCAAAGCAGTTGGCGACATGATCCCCGGCACCAATTTTCCTTACAACAAACTGCCACAAAATAAGGAGCGTCTATTTGAATCGGTAAAACCGTACCTTCAAGGAGCCGACATTTTGTTTGGCAATTTTGAAAGCACGATGACCGATTACCCTTACAGTTCCAAAGGAGTCAGCGGACGAATGCTGTTTGCCTTTCGGACTCCTCCGAGTTATGCCAAAATCTTCAAAGATGTTGGTTTTGATATTTTGAATATTGCCAACAATCACTCTTACGATTTTAACGAGCAGGGATTTAAGGACACGATTAAAAACATCGACAGCAACGGCATGAAAGCAGTTGGTAAAAGGAACCAAATTGTTTATCAAAATGTCAAAGGCGTAAATGTTGCTTTTATCGGTTTCAGCAACTACGGCGAAGTTCACAATTCCTTGCTGGAACTGCAAGCGGGGGCAGAACTTGTCAAAAAAGCGAAGCAAAACGCCGATATTGTAGTGATATCCGTTCATGCGGGAGCTGAAGGAACTGGAGCTCTGAATGTCAAAAATAAAAACGAGTTTTTTTACGGAGAAAACCGGGGAAATATGGTTTTGTTTTCGCGAACGATGATTGATGCGGGAGCAGATTTAATTTTAGGACATGGCCCGCACGTTACCAGAGCTATGGAACTTTACAAAGGCAAATTGATTGCTTATTCCCTGGGCAATTTTATGGGTTATCGCACTTTGTCCACAGCGGCCGAACTCGGTCAATCTCTGATTTTGGATGTGAAAATGACTCCGCAAGGGGATTTTGTTTCTGGTAAGATTATCCCCGTGGAACTTGACAAGCAAGGTATTCCGTCTGTGGATCAAGATTTTAGGAGTGTGGGGTTGATTCGCCGTTTGACAAAGAGCGATTTTCCAAATACTGGTTTGACGATTGATGACAAAGGACAAATTTTGAAGAAGAGTAAGTAGTCAGTAGTCAGTAGTCAGTAGTCATTGGGCATTGGGCATTGGGCATTGGGCATTGGGCATTGGTGATTGGTAACAACAGTCAACAGTCAACAATAACCAATAACCAATGACCAATTACCAATTACCAATAACAACTGACTACTCGTCAACCATCGTTTTCAAAGCTTCTTTCATTTCCTCCGCAGTCGTCGTCGCCGTACCGAATTGACGCACGACAATACTAGCAGCTAAATTGCCCAAAACTGCCGCTTCCCAACCGGATGCACCGACGCACAAAGCTAAAGTCATTGCCGCTACGACTGTATCTCCAGCACCGGTTACGTCGAATACATCAGTCTTGTTAAAAGGGGGAATATCCCAGCTTTGAATGGCAAATTCCCCGTTTTCACAAGTGGATGTTGGAGGGGGTGAATTTTTGATTGGTTCGCCGTTCACCCTTTCAAACAAACTCATCCCTTCTTCGCCGCGAGTAATCAGGATTTTTTGAGCTTGAGTTAAGTTCAATAAATCGCGTCCTGCTTGCATTAAAGTTTGAGGATTTTTGATCGCATATCCGACTGCTTGCTCGGCTTCTGGCAAGTTCGGAGTAAACAGCATCGCTCCAGAATATCGCTGCAAATCTGTTTGAGCGTCTACGATTGTTTTGCCGGGAACTACTGCTGATTCGATCGCCAAACGAGTCAAAACTCCGTCACCGTAGTCAGAACAAACCACCGCATCGACTGTCGGGATTTGCTGCCGGATGTAGTCTGCCAATTGCAACTGCAAATCTAAATTCGGCAACTCGTCAGATTTGCGATCGACTCGGACAATTTGCTGAGTCACTGACTGTCGCGCGTGCCCGGAAATTCGAGTTTTGGTGACAGTTGGACGCTGCGAATCGATGAAAATCCCGCCCGTATCAATTCCCGCCGCCTCAAAAATACCGCACAAAGCCTTTCCCTGGTCGTCTTTTCCTACCAAACCGGCAACTTTGACTTTGCCTCCCAGTTTGGCTAAATTGTAGACAGCATTTGCGCCACCTCCGGGTAATTGCCGAGTATTTTCGTAGCGCAAAATCAACACAGGTGCTTCGCGGGAAATTCGCTCTACTTGTCCGGTAAGAAACTCGTCCAAGGTCAAATCTCCGATCGCTAATACCTGCGCTCGATCGAAGCAGTCTAATCTTTTCAACAATTGCTCAGTTGAGGCACGCAGTTGAGGCAAAAAATCGGAATAGTCGTTAGTCATTAACCAAAAAAATGAGACTGAGGAGTTGATAGTTGAGCGTGGCACGAACGTTCATTCAGTTGACAGTTGACAGTTGACAGTTGACAGCTTGAGGGCGACCTCTACCTAAAAGGAAGAGGATTGGAGTAATGAATAGTCTTCTTCTAATTTCTCCCTACAAGGGTTCAAGCTTTAAACCAATTTTTTCTGTAATTAAAAATCTGAATTAAGATTAATAATTGATTTCCTCCCTGGTTTAATTTTCAACTTTCAATTGATTTTCTCACTAGAATTTTGAGAAACTCATTGCAAGCTGTTGGCGATCGCACACGCTCAACAAAATTGGCAAAAAAAGCGGATACAAGTACAAGCGAGCACATTGATACTTAATAAGAAGTTGCACTGTGTGGAAGTTTCCTTCTACATAAGTGCCTTCTACATAAGTGCCTTCAAGAAACAAAGGACAGCAGAATTATTTTGCTTTCATCTGCTTGATGATCGTAATCACCTGAGTCATTTGTTTTTTGAGTGTATCAATTTCCGCTTGCATTTTCGCCATTTGCTGAGTCATCGCCTGAATGTCAGCGCCACCCGCTCCAGAGCTGGGTGCAGCAGCGCCAGGGGCTTCTGGTACTGGTTTCTTTTTGGCCAGTACCATCGCCGATTTGATCGCCTCGGTTAGCTGCTTCTTCTCAAAGGGTTTAGCGATGAATGCAAAGAAATGTTTCTCGAAGGGTTTCGGAATTTTCTCCATCACCTCTTCTTCGCGGCCCGACATGATCACCAAAGGTATCTTGGAAAGCTCAGGATGGGCTTGCACTTTTTGATACACTTCCCAACCGCTGACTTTGGGCAGTAGAAAATCTAACATAATTAGATTCGGTCGGGCTTGACGGATCAGTTTGAGTCCCTCTTCGCCGTCTTTTGCTTCTAGAACTTCAAAGTTACCCTGAGGCAACATCTCTCGAACTCGAACGCGGATGACTTTACTGTCATCGATTACCAAGATTTTTTGACCAGCCACGACTGACTCCTTCAGTAATGAGTGTTGACGGTCTCAGGGCCGGGGCCACTGAGATTTTTGAATAGATCAGAAACCAATATTCAAAGGCATTGTCAAGGTGCCTCGCTTTCGCTCAAAACAACTATCTTTCGATGCTGCAATCGCGCTTACGTTATCCTTTTCAAATGCTTTCTGGGTCTATCACTTTCGCTAGTTCGGTACGCTCCCCATCCTGCTGTTACTCGCTCTTTTTGTGTAACGCATTGAGGCGCTTACTAAGTGGCCGGAATTTCTCCGTACTAGGATAGTTCGTCACGCAGACAGATTTACTTAGTCGCCTCTAGATTATAGATCGCAGACTACCGGGACTAAAGTCCCCGGAGTCGCTTTGCTAGGAAGGACTGAAGTCTCTGAGGAAAGCCGCGAACCGTGTGGTCTTGTGATTTGCAACCTTCAGTATATCTCTAAGAGAATTCTACCTAGAATTCTGCGCTAGTTGAGTTTTGCTGCCACCTCGCGCGCGATTCTGATGGCGAGGCTGCTACAAGTTCAGGGACTTTGATTTCGGATACGATCGACTATATTAACTCAATGCCACTTAATTTTATGTCGCCCCAAACTCCTCAAACTCTTACTGTCAAACCAACTGCCGCTCAAATGCGGGGGGAAATCGAGGCGATGCCGGAGTGGTTGCGCAGGCCCATTGGCAAAGCCAGCGAACTTTCCGAAGTGCAGAAAATTATTAAACAGCGGCAAATTCACACAATTTGTGAGGAGGGCAGATGTCCCAACCGGGGGGAGTGCTACGCCCAAAAAACGGCGACTTTTTTGTTAATGGGGCAGACTTGCACCCGTGCTTGTGCTTTTTGTCAAGTAGATAAGGGTCATTCTCCGATGCCCCTCGACCCGGAGGAACCGCAGAAGGTGGCCGAGGCGGTGCAATTGTTGGGTTTGCGCTATGCCGTGCTGACTTCGGTGGCGAGGGACGATTTGCCGGATGGGGGCGCGGGTTGGTTTGCGTTGACGATCGCCCAAATCCGCCACTTAAACCCCGATACTGAAGTTGAGGTACTAACGCCAGATTTCTGGGGGGGAATGGGGAGGAGTTCAGATGGGGAGAATTCCGGCCTGGATCAGTTGCAGCGAGAGCGGGTTCGGACGGTGGTGGAGGCGAAACCGGCTTGTTACAACCACAATATTGAGACGGTGCGACGGTTGCAAGGGCCGGTGCGGAGGGGGGCTAAGTACGATCGCTCGATCGACGTTTTGCGAATTGTCAAGCAATTTGACCCAACCATTCCCACCAAATCCGGTTTGATGTTGGGGCACGGGGAAACGGAGGCCGAGGTTGTCGAAGCGATGGTTGATTTGCGGGATGCCAAGTGCGATCGACTCACCCTCGGTCAATACATGAGACCATCTCTAGAACACCTCCCAGTACGCAAATACTGGACACCAGCCGAATTTGACCGTTTTGGGTCGATCGCCAGGGAGATGGGGTTTGAGCGCGTGCGATCGGGGCCTCTCGTCCGCAGTTCCTACCACGCAGGAGAGAGCCATTGAAATCAATCTTTATTTAACTCGGTATAAACTCCTAGTTACAAAAAATAACACTAAAGGATTGTGTCATGTGCGACGCTCTCTGCTATTTGTGAATACAGTGACTTATGAATTAGGAGCTTGAATCATGGCAGAGATAGCAAAGAACCAATTAAAATCCGACTCCGTGATGAAAACGGGCAAATTCCCTTACACCTTTCGCGCGGCCTGGTTTTTGGGGCTGTTAGCGATCAATTTTCTGGTTGCAGCCTATTACTTCCATATCATTGAATAGTTCTGCAAGTTGACTTTTAGCAGACCCTGCTTTTGGGTAGCTCAAAGTCGGAGACGGGGAGAGTGGGGGAGAGTGGGAGAGGGGGAGAGGGGGAGAGTGGGAGAGGGGGAGAGGGGGAGAGTGGGAGAGGGGGAGAGTGGGAGAGGGGGAGACTTTTTCCTTTTTACTTCTTCGCTTTTTCTTCTGACTATTTCCCTCGTCATTCTTCCTCATAATTCTTCCTCATAATTCTTCCTCATAATTCTTCCTCGTCCTTCTTCCTTCTTCCCTCTTCCTTCTTCCCTCTTCTTTCTTCCCTCTTCCTTCTGACTAATAACTAGCGATTTCTCGACGATTCTAACTTAGACAACCGCTCTTTAATTTTGAGCACATCCTGCTTAGTTTCAATTGCCAAAGTTGCTAAATTGTCAAACAGCGGGTCTCCCGAAAGCATTCTAGAATTTGTCCTGCCCGAACCAGGGCGGTTTGGAGACTGAGGCCGGTTCACTCCAGAACCTTGAGACTGCAAACTGTAGATTTGTCCCCGGAGTTCAGCAATTTGACCTTCTAATTGAGTAATCCGAAAGTCTAATTGACTGGTCGATTGAGCTGGCGTAAAAATTGGCGAAATAGTAATTGCTAACAAGCAAGCAAGACACAGAAGACAGATTTTTGTGGCGCGATGGCGAATAATTTTTGGCATAGCTTGAATGATTTAAATTATACCATTTGTACAATAACAAATCGCTGATATTTTTGCTCTCTATCAGAAGTATGTTTTATGCCAACTAGGAACGTATTATTTGCATTAATATCAAAAGTTACCAATATTTTGTCGCTTAACATGAGCCTCTCGATCCCCCCTAACCCCCCTTGAAAAGGGGGGGACAAGAGCTTCAAAGTCCCCCTTAACAACGGGGGGACAAGAGCTTCAAAGTCCCCCTTTTTAAGGGGGATTTAGGGGGATCTACACTCAGATCAAAGCGAGATTTGTGATGGATTTTAGTCTTAACTTGACACCAATAGCTGTGTCCCTACCTAATTAAGAATCTTCGCCCCAAACTTTTAGCTGAACATAAACTAATATCAAAGCTATAGCCATCAGAAAAGTTGCGGCTGCGGCTGCATAGCCAAAATCAAATTGCGAAAAAGCTTGCTCG
Organism: Microcoleus sp. A2-C3; assembly: GCF_036706065.1. Lineage (NCBI taxonomy): Bacteria > Bacillati > Cyanobacteriota > Cyanophyceae > Oscillatoriales > Microcoleaceae > Microcoleus > Microcoleus sp. A2-C3. The sequence goes on from NZ_JAUBVX010000005.1 coordinate 77,929, forward strand.
TAAATATAATAAACTAGCAAATTAGTAGAGTTCAAAGGGCCGCCGCCGGTGATGACGTAAACTTGCTCGAAACTCCGCAGGGTAAAAATAGCTGTAGTCACCGTAGCGAATACTAAAGTCGGCCGCAAACCGGGTAAAGTGATGTACCAAAATTGTTGCCAAGCATTAGCTCCATCCAATTCGGCTGCTTCGTAACGATTTACCGGAATTGCTTGCAATCCTGCTAAAAATACTACCATATTAAAGCCTAATTGTTTCCAAACACTGAGCAAGATTATGACTGGCATTGCCCAAACTGTGCTACTCAGCCAAGGAATTGGATTTAAGCCGATCGCACTTAGCATACCATTCACCGGGCCATCGGTTTGAAACAACCACCGCCAACCCAAGCCAACAGCAACCAAAGAGGTAATCGAAGGGATAAAATAAGCAGTGCGGAGAGCTCCGCGCCAAGCAAACGAGCGATTTAGCAAAACTGCCAAACCCAACGGAATGACTAAACTGGGAATGACTGTGGCGGTAGTAAAATAGATCGTGTTTTGGAGGATTTGCCAAAAATCCGGGTTTGTGATGAGGCGCGAGTAGTTCTTCAAACCAATCAAACGGACTCCCGACTGGGTAAAGCTGCCGCTGGTAAAGCTGAGGTAGAATAAATAGGCGATCGGCAAAATCAAAAAAGTACCCAAAAACAGTAAAGCTGGGGCTAGAAATGTCCAAGCTGCGATCGATTCATTGTCCAACCAGTTAAAACGCCCAGATTTCATCGGAACCATTGGCTTATAAATTTTAGCTTTTAGTTTTAAATGGTATCACAATATAGGTCAATCTCACAATGAATCTTCTCGATATATTGGCGAATTTACCCACTATAGAAACTGAAAGGCTCCTGCTCCGAAAAATTACCTTAAACGATGCCAGTGATATGTTTGAGTATGCCTCAAATCCCGAAGTATCAGAATACACAATGTGGTCAACTCATGTCTCCATCGAAGACACTAAATACTTTCTCAAGTCTCTGACAAAAATGTACAAAAAACGAGAGCTTGTAGATTGGGGAATTGTCCACAAAGCTGAGAAGAAATTGATCGGTACTTGCGGATTTGTGGAATGGAGCATGACGCACAGCCGCGGGGAAATTGGCTACGCACTTTCTGGGAGATATTGGGGCGAAGGATACATGAGCGAGGCTGTCAATGCAATTATTGAATTCGGGTTTCGGGAAATGTTGTTAAATCGAATTGTGGGTAGATGTGAAGTTAACAATATTGCTTCGGCGAGGGTGATGGAAAAGGTGGGGATGCAATTGGAAGGGATTTTGCGACAGCAGCTATTTGTTAAGGGTAGATATTGGGATCTCAAAATTTATTCGATTCTCAGGGAAGAGTTTTTTAATAATGTTGTTGTAGAATCTAATTGATTATTTTTGATAGTATTTAAGTTGATCCACCTAATTCAAGGTAAAATACGGATCGCTAAAAAGCTTTCTATGTCTGTCTTCTTCCTTCTTCCTTCTTCCTTCTTCCTTCTTCCTTCTTCCTTCTTCCTTCTTCCTTCTTCCTTCTACTTATGACACTTAATCAAGCATCTGCTAATTCCTTCCCTAGCCTGATTTCTCCTGAGATTAGCTTTCCTTCTACCTCTCCGGCTCATCCGCCCTTAAAATTAGGAATTTTAGCTTCAGGTAGCGGCAGCAACTTCGAGGTAATTGCCGAAGCCATCCAAAAGGGACAACTTAATGTTGAAATCCCAGTATTAATTTACAACAATCCCGAAGCGAAAGCCGCGGCCAGAGCTAAAAAATACGGCATTCCCTCGATTATGCTCAATCACCGCGATTGCAAAAGCCGCGAAGAATTAGATACAAAAATTGTTAAAACTTTCCAATCTCATGATGTAGAATGGGTAGTGATGGCAGGTTGGATGCGTATCGTCACCAAAGTTTTGCTCGATGCTTTTCCAGACAAAGTTATTAACATTCACCCCAGTTTGCTGCCGAGTTTCCCAGGAATTCGCGCCGTCGAACAAGCACTCGCCGCCAAGGTGAAAATCACCGGATGTACGGTGCACATCGCTCATTTGGAAGTAGACAGCGGGCCGATTTTAATGCAGGCTGCTGTGCCGATATTGCCTGATGATACGGCTGAAACGCTGCACGCGAGAATTCAGGTGCAAGAGCATAAAATTATGTTAGGCGCGATCGCACTTATTGCCGAATCCCATCAAAAACATTGTGACTAAAAACCTTGCCAGTGCTGCATCTGTCCCCGAATTGCCCGTCAGCGACTCACCCGAAAGTGGCCCGCCGCTGACTGATTCTAATCGCCTGAAATTAATACTCAAAGAAAGGCTGAAAAAGAACATCGGCATCAAGGGAGAATTTTATCTGCCTTGCTTGCCATCAATGTTAGACGACTATTTTAAATTACTCTCAGACTTCCTAAATATCCTCGGACAAAACCTCGACGCTGCTCAATCCGAAAACTTGCGAACATTAATCGCCAACGCCTTAGTAGAAGGATTCAAAAATTCCCCCCACGCTAATCTCATAGTCTCATACTTTCCCGCCAATGCCCAAACTGGTTTAGCGGGCGGCATTACTCTCAATACCAAGATTGAAGTCGAATCAATGGCCCAGAAATATCATAGCTGGCCGGATATTCGTCCCGAACCTTTATTTGGCAGCCATCCTGATGCCAAAGTTATCGCCATTGCCGCCGAATTAGGTGAACCGGGTAAAGCAGCTATTTTAGATGTCGGTGCGGGCCCAGGGCGCAATAGTCTGCCTTTAGCAAGGTTAGGACATTCCGTGGATGCGATCGAGCTAACGCCCATATTTGCCGAAAAACTATCAGCAGCAGCCACCGCCGAAAATTTGCCGATAAATGTCACCCAAGGCGATGTTTTAGATCCTTTATTGAGAATGAAAACCTATCGGTACAAATTAGCGATTGCTACCGAAGTTCTCTCCCACTTCCGCTATCCCGAACAAGTCCGCTTATTCCTCGGCAAAATGTCCGATGCTGTGTTAAGTGGCGGCTTTATACTATTCAGCACTTTCTTAGCCGTCGATGGGTACGAACCCGATGAGATGGCAAAACAAATGTCTGAATTGTGTTGGTCTTATTTAATTACCAGACAAGAATTGCAAGCAGCAATCGAGGGTTTACCGTTAGAAATTATTTCTGATGAATCGGTGATTGAATACGAACAAAAACATTTGGCTGATTCTGCGTGGCCGCCGACACCTTGGTTTGTGAGTTGGGCCAGCGGGCGCGATTTATTTTCAGTGCAAGAAACGCCGCCGTTGGAGTTGCGGTGGATACTGGTTAAACGCTTGTAGAGAGTAGTGGGTGTGTCAGATTGTAGCTGTTTGATGATTGAGAAAATAACGCACTCGCTCCGCATCATCCGACAAATTTTAGCTAGTAAGGTGCGTCAGATTGTAGCTTGTCGATTTTTGATAAAATCACGCACTCTGATGCATCATACGGCAATTTTCCCTAATATAACCTGGTTTTATTTTTGGTTTTTCTTTAAACATGATTTTGACACTTAAGCATCTCTTTCAAACTTGATAAATCAAAATTTTTTGTGCCCTGATAGTCAAAATACTTGCCTTTTCTATCGACTAAAACTGTTTTAATTCCCAACTGCTCAGCTCCCTCAATATCATCTTCCATTGAGTCACCAACCATTAAAAATTGTGATGGTTCTATATTTAAATCATTCATAACAAATTCAAAAACTTTACAGCTAGGTTTGCAAAGGCCAATTTCTTCACTAATATAGATTTTCTTAATATATTGAGCTAGCTTTAATGCCTTGATTTTATCCCTTTGCCCGTCCGAAGGTCTATTTGTAAAAATAGCAGTATTAATTTCTTTTTCTTCTAAAGTTTTTAGTAAGGGAATCACATCATCAAATAATGTTATTGCGTGATTAGCCTCTTTCATGTAAATAGAATTCAGTGCTGAAGAAAACGCTAAAGGATTTTCGTGAGCGCCTTGTATAACATCAGCATAGCGACGCAACCTATACTCGTCCCTTGAAATAACTCCATTAATAAATTGTCGGAACAACCTAGGTTCTATCAAGCTATAACTATTCCAGAATTGATTAACATCTATCCCAGATAATTCAATAACTCGATTAACAAGACTTATTGCGTTTTTTTTAGCTTTCTGATAATCACAAAGTGTATCATCTAGATCAAAAATGACGTATTTTATTATAGTCAATTATTTCTTCTACCCTAATTGTTCATCCCAAATTATACAAAGTCCAACACCAACTGTTCCCGATCGATATAGCTCGTAGTAGGGTGCGTCAGATCGTAGCTTGTCGATTTTTAATAAAATCACGCACTCTGACGCACCCTACGAGAATTTTTCGAGGTGAAAAATCTAATTCTCAATCTCAGAAGCCCGCAATTGTCCGCAGGCTGCATCGGCTTCTAAGCCGCGAGAATACCGCACACTAACTGCAATTTTCTTCTCCTTCAAAACCGTAACAAAATTGTTGATTCGATTGGGAGTTGGTCGCTGATATTCAGCTTCCTGAATCGGATTGTAAGGAATTAGATTGACGTGACACTGAAAACCGCGCAACTGACTTGCTAACTCGGCTGCGTGTTCCGGTAAGTCATTTACATTAGCTAACAGCACGTATTCAAAGCTTAATCTGCGTCCAGTCGATCGCACATACTCGCGGCATTCTGCCATTAACTCACCCAAAGGATAAGGGTGGGCGCTAGGAATCAACTCTTCGCGCAATCTTTGATTGGAAGCGTGGAGGCTGACGGCGAGGGTAACTTGCAGTTGATGTTCGGCTAGTTGGGTGATGCGATTGCGGATTCCGACTGTGGAAATGGTGATGTTTCGCTGTCCAATTCCTACGTCTTGATTCAAACACTTGACAGCAGCTACCACGTTATCGAAATTCAGCAGCGGTTCGCCCATACCCATAAATACGATGTGGCTGACTCGGCGGCCGAAATCTTGCTGTACTGTCAGGACTTGATCGACAATTTCGTTTACTTCTAAATTGCGCTTGAAACCGCCTTTACCCGTAGCGCAAAAATCGCAGCCCATCGCGCAGCCAACTTGCGCCGAAACGCATACTGTCAGCCGTTTGTCGGTGGGAATGCCGACGGTTTCAATAATTTGACCGTCTGCTAATTTTAGGAGATACTTTACTGTGGCATCCGGTGCGACCGATCGCAAATGAATAGTCGATCGCCCGATCGGGATTTTAGCAACAGTCTCGCGCCACTGTTTCGAGAATACAGAAATATCGGAGAGCGATCGCGCGCCTCTCTCATAAATCCATTGGTACAACTGCTTTCCGCGATAAGCCGGTTGTCCCTGCTGCTGTACCCACTCCGTTAACTCAGCCAAACTCGCGCCCAACAAAGGCGGAATTTTACCAGACTCAACAGACAAAGCAGCAGTCTTGCGAGACTGATTCGCACCCTTAGAATTACCAGAAGAGTACACCTGAGAAACGGAAGTAGGGGACATAGGTCATCAGAAAATTTACTGTCACTCTATATACTAAAACTTCTCGACCAAAACTGCCGAGAATCCTCCTCAAGGTACTTATGCAGAAGACCGGGCGGTTGAAACCGCGTCTATACAGACAAAACCCGATCTCAGAGGGGTTGAAGACCGGGCGGTTAAAATTGCGTTACTTTCTTCAGTCCCTCTGAGCTCGGACTTCGTTCGTGTAGACGCGGTTTCAACCGTACGTCCTCATTTGTGTAGACGCGGTTTCAACCGTACGTCCGATCTGTCCGCAACCAAGTTAAATTTTGGCAAAATTCCCGAAATATTGCATCTAAATGACCGCAGCCACCTAAAATAAACTCTGTAGTTTGTTAAAGGGTGTGCAAATTTGACAGCTTTCCAACACAATTAATGCAATTTCTATGGCGCTAAATATTCTCGCCCTACCCCTAGGGTTTCAATTTACATCCCCAGGCCCGATTATCTTTCAACTCGGCCCCGTAGCTATCCGTTGGTACGGGCTGTTGATAGCTTCTGCCGTCTTGATTGGAGTCAGTCTGTCTCAATATTTGGCCGAAAAGCGCCGCGTTAACCCAGAATTGTTGGGCGATTTAGCAATTTGGTTGGTTTTGGGTGCTATTCCCTGCGCTCGAATTTACTATGTGGCTTTTGAGTGGCCACAATATGCCCAAAGACCGGAAGATATTATTGCAATTTGGAAAGGTGGAATTGCCATTCACGGGGCGATTTTGGGCGGCACGATCGCAGCTTTAATTTTTGCAAAAATCCAGCGAGTTTCTTTTTGGCAATTAGCAGATTTAGTAGCGCCTTCGGCAATTCTTGGTCAGGCGATCGGACGCTGGGGAAATTTCTTTAACTCCGAAGCTTTTGGCAGTCCTACGGATTTGCCTTGGAAACTCTATATTCCGCCAAACAGCCGCCCGATCGGCTACGCTAATTTTGAATACTTCCACCCCACATTTCTCTACGAATCTTTGTGGAATTTGACAGTATTTGGGTTGCTTCTAACTTTATTTTTCCGCGATTTGCAGGGCAAAATTCGCTTAAAAACTGGTGCTTTGTTTTTGGTTTACATCGCAGCTTACAGTTCCGGTCGAGTCTGGATTGAAGGGTTGCGAACTGATAGTTTGATGTTTGGGCCGCTGCGGACGGCGCAAATGGTAAGCTTGACTGGGATTGTTTTAGGATTGGGTGGGTTGGCTTGGCTTTATTTGCTCGATCGACCTTTGCCAGATGTGATATCAGCCACGGGCGATCGGGCAAATTCCACTCACAAATCCCCAGAGGATCAATAAAAAACCCCAGAGAGGTTAGTCTCTAGGGTTCAAACCAGGGTGCATCTACCATCCCTTACTTCCAGCCAAAATAGGTGCATCCGGAAGCGCCGGTAAATTTAGCAAACTTTTTTAGCAGCCATGAGTTTGACAGAGATTCCATCCCTAATTCCAGGGGTATACATTGTAGGTGCAGGCCCCGGAGACCCGGATTTGTTGACTGTTAAGGCTCAAAAACTACTGGCTGCGGCCGATGTCATATTATTTGCCGATTCTCTAGTCCCTGAGCAAATTTTGGAGGGAGTGCGCGCGGATGCTGAAGTGAACCAAACAGCGGATAAGACTCTCGAAGAGATTGTACCTTTGATGGTGGAGCGAGTGCGCGCCGGCAAAAGCGTCGTTCGTCTCCATTCCGGCGATCCCTGTCTCTACGGCGCAGTCGGTGAACAAATGCAGGCTTTGGCTGAAGCGGGAATTGCTTTTGAGGTAATTCCGGGAATTAGTGCTTTCCAACTTGCGGCAGCTAAACTTAAAATTGAGTTGACAGTTCCGGGAGTTGTGCAGACAATTATTTTGACCAGAATTAGCGGCCGCACTGAAGTACCAACACGCGAAGAATTAGCGAGTTTAGCGGCTCATCAAGCGAGTTTGTGTCTGTATTTGAGCGCGCGCCATGTCGATCGAGCTCAAGCTCAGTTGATGGAACATTACCCATCGGATTTACCAGTGGCGATTTGTTATCGTTTGGGCTGGCCGGATGAAAAAATTGTCCTAGTTCCTCTTGACAAAATGGCATTGGCTACCCGCGAATATAATTTGTTCAGAACGACAATGTATGTAATTAGTCCGGCGTTGGGTAAAGAGGCCCAAGGGCGATCGCGCTTGTACCATCCAGAGCACGATCGGCTTTTCCGATCGAAGGAAGAAGGAAGAAGGAAGAAGGAAGAAGGAAGAGGGAAGAAGGAAGATTAATTCCCGATTACCAATTACCAATTACCAATTACTAATTACCAATTACCCATTACCCATGAAAGATTTAACTCGCAGAGAATTTATGACTATCACCGCATTAACCGCCGGATTTGCCTTAGCAGTTCATCCGATTGCGGCTGCCGTTATCAATACGGATGCTGCTGGTTTAGTTGCAGGTGAGGTAAAAATTCCGGTAAAAGATGGCTCAATTCCAGCCTACAGAGCAATGCCCGCTACTGGGAGCAATTTTCCAGTAATTTTAGTAATTCAAGAAATCTTCGGAGTTCACGCCCACCTTCAAGATATTTGCCGCCGTTTTGCTAAATTGGGCTATTTAGCGATCGCCCCAGAAATGTTTGCCCGTCAAGGTGATGTTTCTAAAATCACCGACATTCAAGAAATTATTAGTACAGTTGTCTCCAAAGTTCCCGACGCTCAAGTTATGTCCGATTTAGATGCTACCGTAGAGTGGGCGCAAAAGTCAGGAAAGGGCAATATTGATAAGTTGGGAATTACCGGATTTTGCTGGGGAGGGCGAATTGTTTGGATGTATGCCGCCCACAACCCAAAAGTCAAAGCTGGCGTGGCTTGGTACGGGCGTTTGGTTGGCTCTTCTACGGCTTTGACTCCCAAACATCCGATAGACATTGCAGCAACTTTGAAAGTGCCTGTATTGGGGCTTTACGGCGACAAAGACGAGTCAATTCCCAACGATACCGTCGAGAAAATGCGGCAAGTTCTCAAAACAGGCAGCAGCGGTTACGAAATTGTGCTTTATGCAGATACGCCGCACGGTTTTAACGCTGACTATCGCCCCAGTTACCGGGAAAAAGAAGCTGAGGATGCTTGGAAACGGATGCAAGATTGGTTTAAGAAGCACGGAGTTGTTTGAGAGTTTTAAATGTTGAGTTGTGAGTTAAAATTTACTAGCTTCTCGCTTAAAAATGTTTAGTTAACGAACCGCGAAGACGCGAAAAGCGCGAAGTTAGAGAAAGAAGAGAAAAAGGTAATATTGCCGATCGCTCTTAAGACAGTTGGGTTTGTGAGCCGGACATTGGTAAACTGGGCTGTGTAGAATTATCGATCGACAGGTAAGCCCGTGTTAGACGAACAAGCTAAAAAGACCATCCTCCGCAAAATCCCTCACGGATTGTACATCTGCGGTGTCAAAGACGGGGAGGAAGTCAACGGTTTCACCGCTAGCTGGGTGATGCAATCTTCCTTTACCCCTCCCTTAGTCGTCAATTGCGTCAAGCAAGACTCCAAATCCCACGCCATGATCAAAGCCAGCGGTGTCTTTGCTTTGAGTTTTCTGGAAGAGGGACAAAAAGAGTTAGCCCAGAAATTCTTTAAGCCGCAGCGCCGCGTTGGCAATAAATTTGAGGATGTAGAATTTTATGCTGGGGCGGAAACTGGCTGTCCGATTATTTCGGACTCTCTGGGTTACATCGAGTGCAATGTTGTCGGTGCTGTGGAACACGGGGATCACACGGTTTATGTGGGAGAAGTTATCGGTGCAGGGGTTCACCGCGAGGGATCTCCGTTGCAGTTAGAAACCACTGGTTGGAATTACGGCGGTTAAAGACTTGGCAGTTGGTAACTGGCAGTTGGCAGTTGTCAGTTGTCAGTTATCAGTTGTCAGTTGTTAAGAAAGGCGAGTTAAAATTAATAAAAAATCGGCGATAATTTTGTCGGCATTTTCTTCTGTCAAAATTGGTACGTGTACGAAAATACATTTGGTGCTAAGTTGAGAATCTGCAAGGTGTTTTAAAACCGCATAATATAGGGCTTCGCATACAAATTTTCCGGCTTCGTGACTGATTTCTGTGGTTGCTAAATCAGCGATTAATGATTCGAGATTGACTGCTGTTTTCAGCATATCTGTATCGCAGCAAGCGCAGGATTCTATGGTTAATTTTTGTCTGCTTTCTGCCATGCCGCAGCAGATAATGGTGTCGGGTTGGATTTGGTTGATTTGGGCGATCGCCAAATTGGGCGCTGACTGAAAATCTACGGGCAGTTTCCTCAAAAAAGTCAGGGAATCAGCCAAAGATTGAATTTGAGAAATCTTGGCTAATAAGTCGTCAGAAGAGTTTGATTTCTGATGGGGAAGCCAAGTATTAAATGATGTTAATAAAAATTTGGTTGTCATAAATGATTGGGAATTGGGAATTGGGAATTGGGCATTGGGCATTGGGCATTGGAAGTAACAAATAACCATTCGACCCTTCGACTACGCGAGCGGGGACAGCACTAATGACTAATGACTAATGACTAATGACTAATGACTAATTACTAATTACTAATTACTGATGACGTTTTGTGCAATAATACCGCTATCGATCATATAAGGCAAGTAAGTCAATGTCTGTCATCGCAGTAGTAGACTATGACATGGGCAATCTGCACTCGGTCTGTAAAGGCTTGGAAAATGTGGGTGCAGTGCCAAAAATTACGGATTCTCCGGCTATAATCGAGCAGGCGGATGCGGTGGTTTTGCCGGGAGTGGGTTCGTTTGACCCGGCAATGCAGAATTTACGATCGCGCAATTTGATAGAACCGATAAAAAGTGCGATCGCGTCGGGGAAACCTTTTTTAGGCATTTGTTTGGGTTTGCAAATTCTGTTTGAAAGTTCCGAAGAAGGCGTAGAACCGGGATTGGGCGTGATTGCGGGAAAAGTACGCAGGTTTCGCTCGGAACCGGGGTTGACAATTCCACACATGGGATGGAATCAATTGGAATTTGCTCAGCCGAATCTGCCACTATGGGAAGGTTTACCCTCTGAACCTTGGGTTTATTTCGTGCATTCTTATTATGTTGATCCGGTTGATTTGGAAGTGCGATCGGCAATGGTGACTCACGGTAGTCAAAATGTGACGGCGGCTATCGCTAAAGGCAATCTGATGGCTGTGCAATTTCACCCGGAAAAGTCTTCGACTACGGGATTGCAAATGCTGTCAAATTTTGTCAGTCTGGTGAGGGCAAAGGTAGCTGCTTAGGCGATTTGTGCAAAACCCGGTTTGTGGTATGAACCGGGTTTTTAGAGTTTTCAAGGATACCATGATCGAAAAAAAATGCAACTGTAAATCTGCTCCAAACCCATATCCAGTAATTCATCCATAATTCTAAATTTTGAAATAGTAAATCTACCTAATTCAACGTAAAATACGGATCGCTAAAAAGCTTGATGTCTTCTTCCGTCTTCCTTCTTCCTTCTTCCTTCTTCCTTCTTCCTTCTTCCTTCTTCCTTCTTCCTTCTACTTATGAGTCTGAGAATTTGCGGCAACCGCCAAATCAAAACTCTGCCGGGACTGGCAACTCGCCCGACACTGGCGCGAGTCAGAGAGGCTTTATTTAATATTTGGCAGGGGACGATCGCAGATTGTAGATGGCTTGACATTTGTACCGGCAGTGGTTCGATGGGTGCAGAGGCTTTGTGTCGCCAAGCCGCAAGTGTTACTGGTATCGAACAGTCGGCGAAAGCTTGTGCAATTATCCGCGAAAACTGGGAAAAAATAGCAGATTCTTCTCAAGAAGTCCAAATATTGCGGGGAGACGCGATCGCAAAATTGACGGCACTAGCGGGACAGCAGTTCGATCGCATTTACTTCGATCCGCCCTACGCCAGCGACTTGTACGAACCTGTGTTAAATGCGATCGCCAGCCAAGAAATGTTAGCACCACACGGCGAAATCGCGATCGAACACAGCCCGGAGCGATCGGCACAACCGATACCTGGCCTAGAAATTTGCCGCCAGAAAGTGTACGGCAATACAGCATTAACCTTCTATAGCCCAATACGGTTCCGATAAGAAGACGGGGCGGTTGAAACCGTACGTCTTATCTTCAGTCCGCGGAGGCGGACTTCGTTTGTGTAGACGCGGTTTCAACCGCCGTCTTATTGTCAACTGAACTGAGCAATCCCCGAAATAAATCGAGTTTACGCTGAAAATAAAGACTTTCAGTTGTAACATAAGTTGCAAAGTGTGAGTGTGAATATTCCTAAAGGAGTGAATATGGTTCAGACACCTTCGCGCCATCGTGGTAGCGAATTTCCGGCTGCTAACTCAGTACAGCCAGCCAAACGCGATAGTATTCTGTTGGGAAATAGCCTCTCCCTACCAAATACTAAACTCTTTGGCACAGACGGCATTCGCGGGAAAGTTGGAGAATTGCTGAATGCACCCCTAGCCCTGCAAGTTGGCTTCTGGGCTGGACAAATTATGCGCCAAAATGCCCCCAACCAGGGCCCGGTTATTTTAGGGCAAGACAGCAGGAATTCCAGCGATATGCTGGCAATGGCACTGTCAGCGGGTTTGACAGCCGCCGGTTTGGAAGTGTGGAATTTGGGATTGTGTCCGACTCCCTGCGTTGCTTATCTGGCAAGCATTTCGGATTCTGTCGGCGGTGTGATGATTTCGGCTTCTCACAATCCCCCAGAAGATAACGGGATTAAGTTTTTTGGCTCAAACGGCTCTAAGCTGTCGCAGCAGTTGCAGGAACAAATCGAAGCGGGAATCCGGGGGGCTAAGGTTCCGGTTGCTAGTTTTGCTTTGGGACAACACTACCACCGCCAGGAGTTGGTGAAAGATTATGCTGCTTCTGTCTCTGATTCGCTGCAACAGATGAATTTGTCGGGAATGCGGGTGGTTTTGGATTTGGCCTGGGGGGCGGCGGCGGGTTTAGCGCCGGCGGTGTTCGAGCAAATGGGGGCGGATGTGATCTGTTTGCACAACTCTCCAGATGGATCTCGCATTAATGTTAACTGCGGTTCTACTCATCTCGAAAGTTTGCAAGCGGCGGTTTTGGAACACAATGCTGATTTGGGATTTGCTTTTGACGGTGATGCCGATCGAGTTTTGGGTGTTGACAACAAAGGTCGATCGATTGATGGCGATTACATTCTTTATCTGTGGGGCCGGCAGTTGCGCGACTCCGAACAGTTACCGGATAATTTAATTATTTCTACTGTAATGGCTAACCTCGGCTTTGAGCGAGCTTGGGAAGAATTGGGGGGCAAACTAACTAGAACGAACGTGGGAGATCAGCACGTTCATGCTGAAATGCAGCGCACGGGTGCGATGTTGGGCGGCGAACAGTCGGGGCACATTCTTTGTCCGCATTTCGGTATCAGTGGCGATGGTTTGCTGACAGCTTTGCATATAGCTTCGCTGGTGCGCCAATCCGGGGAATCTTTAGCGCAATTGGTCAGCGGCAGTTTCCAAACTTATCCGCAGTTGCTGGTAAATGTGCGGGTGGACGATCGCGAAAAACGGCTAAGATGGCACGAGTGCGAACCCATGCAAAAGGCGATCGATCGTGCTAACACTGCAATGGGAGAACAGGGACGGATTTTGGTTCGCGCTTCTGGCACTGAACCCCTGATCCGAGTTATGGTGGAAGCTGCCAACGCCGAATTGGCTAATTTCTGGACTGAAAATTTAGTCTTAGCTGTTCAGAAACACATAGCTATTTGATGGAAGAAGGAAGAAGGAAGAAGGAAGAGGGAAGAAGCCTTCATCGTGTCAACTTAAGTCGGAAATCCTTTGTATCTCTCGTTTATCGCCGAGGCCTGATCCCCCTAAATTCCCCGGATAGTCGGGGAACTTTGAGAATATTCTTGTCCCCCCTTATTAAGGGGTTCCAGGGATATCTAGGCCTCGACAATAAACATTAGGCTAATATTAAGCTTGAGATTAAGTTGACACAAATGGCAAGAATCCTCTAGAGAAATATAGGGAATATTGAAACCAATTTTTCATTCTTATTCCCTCATCCTGATTCCCTCTAGACTAAACAACTAAATCCTTCTTTCTTGATTTCCTCATTTTTGATTTTATGAACAGCAAATCAATTCAAAATGGGCTGGTGCATCGAACTTCGTTAAAACTTTTAATTGTTATCATATTAATAACTGGGATATTTTTTAGATTTACAAACCTCGATCACAAAGTCTACTCTTTCGACGAATCTATCACGTCGCTGCGAATTTCTGGCTATACCTGGACGGAAATGGTACAGCAAGATTTTCAAGGAAAAATAATTAGCGTCGCCGATTTGCAGCAAAAATATCAGCAAATAAATTCCGAAAAAAGTTGGTTGGATACTGTTAAAGGTTTAGCTACAGAAGAACCTCAATTACCGCCGCTGTATTTTATATTAGCCAGATTCTGGGTGCAGTTGTTCGGCCCGCAAGTGGCGACTGTCAGAAGTCTTTCCGCTTGGATTAGTTTGCTAGTTTTTCCCAGCATTTATTGGCTATGCTGGGAATTATTTCGATCTACTTCTGTGGGATGGGTTGCTGTGACAATCACCGCTGTGTCGCCGTTTCACGTCTTGTACGCGCAAGAAGCAAGACCGTACATGATGTTTGCAGTCCTTGTCTTGCTGTCGAATGCCATTCTGCTGCGGGCGATCGCCCTACAAAAAACTCCCGCCACATTTAAATCAAAATCTAAATTGAGCAAGGCTGTTTGGTCTATTTATGCGATCGCCCTGACGCTAGGACTGTATTGTAGTTTATTATTTTTTATAGTAATATTAGCCCACGGTATCTACGTAATTATCAATGAAAATTGGCGTGTTAGCCAAACATTAATAGCTTATTTACTAGCTTCAGCGGCAGCAACACTCATTTTCTTACCTTGGATTTTCGTATTAGTTTATAACTCGCCCAAAATCGCTGCCACAGTAGGCTTGCCCCGTCTTTCTCTCTCGGTCATGTCTTCACTTAAATCTTTGATTCTTATCACCTGCCGTAATTTTGTTGACACGCATTGGGCAGGCGGAATAATTAAATTAGGTGCGAATAATATTAATGATTTACCGAGACTAATTGTAGCAGTTATATTAATGTTGTCGATCGTATATTCAATCTACTTCATTTGCTACTCAACTCCCAAGCGAGTTTGGCTGTTTGTCCTGACAGCCATCGCAATTACAGCGATAGTATTGATAGCAGTAGGAGGCGTCGCCGATCGCTATCTAGTTCCCTATATTTTAGGAATTCAGCTAGCTGTGGCTTACCTGTTTACCGCTAAAATTGTAGCCGCCACCAATCCCCGACAACAAAAGCTGTGGCAGCTCGGCTTAATAGCCCTAATATCAAGTGAAATAGTTTCTTGTGCCGTTAGCTCACAATCACAACTTTGGTGGAACAAGTATCCTTCTAGCACTAAATACAATCCCCAAGTAGCAGCGATTGTCAATCAAGCCCAAAAACCTTTATTAATTAGTCACGGAGGCAACAACCTTACCGGAAAAATAATGTCTATCAGCTATTTACTGAAGCCACAAACACAGCTTTTACTAGCAGTTAAACCAGAGCAAGTCAAAATCCCGGATGGTTTTAGCGATGTATTTATCTACCGAAGCACCGAACTATTGCAATTTGAACTAGAAAAAGTGCAAAAATATAAAATCATACCAATTTACAAACCGGGCGATGTGTGGCTTTGGCGTTTAGAGAAATAACAAAAGTGGCAACTGCGAATGATGATTTCTGTTGTGATACCTACCTACAATCGCGAGCAACCCCTGCGAGAGACATTGGCTGATACGATTCGGCAAAATTACCCGAATTTTGAAGTGTTGGTAATCGATCAAACTCGTACCCACGAATCGGAAACTCAAGTTTATTTAGAGGAATTGGCAAATGCGGGAAAAATTCGGTGGTTTCGGGTAAATTGGGCGAGTTTGCCGGCGGCGAGAAATTATGCCGTGCGACGCGCAGTTGGAGAGATTATTTTATTTCTTGATGATGATGTACAATTGCCGGATGGTTTTTTAGCTGCTCACGCTGCCAACTATTTAGAAAAACCGGATGTGGGTTGTGTGGCGGGTAGGGTATTTGACAGAATGAAATTGGATTTTTCTGGAGGTGATTTGGCGATCGACTTTTTGCCCCCAGAAGCGATGGATGCGGGCATTGCTTGGTATTTTATCGATTTGGTGCATACAGTCAAAGCGCAGCAGGTGCTCTCGGCTAGAGGCTGTAATATGTCGTTTCGCAGGCAGGTTTTTGCCGAGTGGGGTTTGACGTTTGATGAGCGGTTTGTAGGGAGTGCGGTGCGGGAGGAGTCGGATTTTTGTTTGAGATTGCGATCGACTGGCATGAAAATTTGGTACGATCCCAATGCCTGTTTAGTTCATTTGGGGGAGGAGAGCGGCGGATGTCACGATGTCAGCACGCGATCGATCGCATATCAAGTCACATTTTATCACAACCACTTTCTGATGGGATTGAAAAATTTAACGACCTTTGAATGCCTGCGATTTTTCGCCAAACTCTTTGACTGCCACGTTTTGGGGAAGCCACCTTGTCATAAAAGCCGATCGCCCATTAAAATTATTGTTCGACTTACTTTTTATATCCTCGGCTTGATTAGCGCCATCAATACATTAATTCAGTCCCTCTGGAACGACGGACAAATTTACACTCATCAAGATCACATTAACCTTAAATAATTACAATTATCAACTACCAATTACCAATGACTGAACAATGAGAATCTTGGTTGCCAGCCACACCTATATAGTTGACATAAATAGGGAAAAATTTAAAATATTAGCCAACCTAGAACCAGGCATTGAAGTAACAATTGTAGTGCCGCGACGCTGGAAACCCGGAGGCGTACAAAATCAAACTATTGAAACCGAATTTTATCAAAAAGGCTCATTTAAAATAGTTCCCATATCCAATTTTAGTCAAAATAATCAAGGATTGCTAACATTTGGCACAGATATAATTAAACTATTGCAGGAATTCCAGCCGCAGATTATCCAAGTCGAACAGGGTTCAAAATCCCTAGCCTATACCCAATTAATTATACTCAATAAATTATTAAAACTCCAAGCGAAAAATATATTATTTACCTGGTGGAACCTGCCTTATAAATTGAAGTGGCCCGTTTCAGTCTTAGAAAATTACAATCTCAATCACACTGACGGAATTATTGTCGGCAACCTAGACGGAGCTAAAATTTTAAGGCAGCGGGGCTACACAGGTGCGATGGCAGTAATGCCGCAACTCGGAGTAGATGAAACTTTGTTTCGCCGCACTGGTAAAGACGCTGATTTATTGCTAAAATTAGGCATTGAACCGACCGATTTTGTGGTAGGATTTGTCGGGCGATTTGTCGAAGAAAAAGGACTACTAACTTTAGCTGAATCATTGGCGGGATTGAAAAAACTCCCTTGGAAGTGGCTGTTAGTAGGACAAGGGAAATTGCGATCGCACCTGGAACAAAAATGTATAGAATGGGGCATCAGCGACCGAATAGTCTGGATAGAAAGCGTTTCCCACGAAGCAATACCCCCCTACATTAATTTAATGAACTGCTTGGTATTACCATCGCAAACCAGCTATAAATTCAAAACTTTGACTACTGTGGGCTGGAAAGAACAATTTGGTCACGTTTTAATCGAAGCGATGGCCTGTAAAATTCCGGTTATCGGTTCCGACTGCGGGGAAATTCCCCACGTCATCGGCGATGCGGGCTTAGTCTTCCCGGAGGGAAATGCAGCGGTTTTGCGCGATTGTTTGCAGAAATTGATGGAGCGGCCGGAGTTTGCTGCTGATTTGGGCGATCGGGGTTATCATAGAGCCATGACCAATTATACAAATCAAGCCTTAGCTGAGCAGTTGTTAGACTTTTACAAAGAATTGTTGTAACTTTTAGCAGTATAATCCAAGTATCAAATCACAACTGTTGCAAATGTCTATTCCTTCCGAAATACGACCTTTGGTTGAGCAGCTCTACGAGGTACTAAACGATACCGAGAGCCTTGCAACGCAGGGACTTTTTGCACTTAGAACAGCAATGTCTCTTTTTCCAGAAAATGAAATACTGATGCAATACTTTTCTTCGATAACTAATTTTCAATTCTGTGTAATAGGTACTCGCTTACAAGCAGAGAACATTGTGAGCAATATATTGATGGCTGGTGTTCCCGATGCAGATGTTCAAAAAGCAGGAGATTATTTAGCAGCCTTGCTACGTATAGCTCCTGAATCTAAAATGATGCTCGAAAAAGTAATTGAAAAATTAGAGGTATTGTCATGAAACAATTACCAGATGAAAGCGTACTGCTGGAAATTCTTGAAATTGTGAAAGCTGCTGAAGCCAAAGCCAGTGAAATGTATGAATTTTCCAAGAAAATATCTCACAATACCCAAATTACAGCAACCAAGAGAGAGGAAGCTGAACAGCTAAACGGGCAGCCTTTTCCAGATAATTAAATTTGTAATGGGAGATGTTGGTATGTTGATGTAAAAAACGATCCTCCATGCGAATTATCCAAATTATTCCCTCAATTTCCCTAAACCCGGGTTCCTACGAGTTTTGCGACGAGTCACGAGAAATCACGCAAGAAAACGGGTTTGTGAGGTCTTTTGGTAATCAGATGTATGTAGTGCTAAAATCATTCATCAATCAGGAATAAAACTGTTAAGTTCTTCGACTAGCAGATGCACTGTTGTTGAAGGATTATCACTTTCAGGATTGGGGCGATCGTATTCCAATAAAAGCCGTTTTGCGTGTTTAATCGCATCCTGCTGTTTGCTTTTGAGTTCCTCATAAATCGTCTCGCTGTTTTTCTGAGACTCGTGTCCGAGCAACTTCGTCAACATATTTTGATAATTAGTGCGAGAAATTCCAGTATTATAAAAGCCGTTATTTTTGGCAAGAGTCATAGCTGTATTAAAATTTTGCGCGTCGTGAGAATTTTTACCGTTAATATCGCGATCGAACACACACCAAAATCTGTCTGTTTCGTCGTATTCTGAGTCATTTTTCAACTCAATAGCTTTTTCTACTAAACTCCTCGTGTTTCTCCCTTCTCCCTTGATATCCAGCTTAATTACCGTTGTGTCTACCGGAAAACTTCTAAAATAGTTGGGTTCTGTTTTCTCACCTTCGCACACAATTAAAAACCATTTTCTACTTTTAACTTTTCGGTTATAGTAATCAATCTTTCTTCCAGACGAACTTTTTTTACCCATGAAGTTCACCTATAAGTTCTTTAAAATTACCAATAAAAGGGATAGCGCCATACTTACCAATAATGTAATCGCGCTCAAATGAGGCATTTTTTCCTACTTTATACTCCACCAAAGAGTACAAATCAGTAGCCCCCTTATTGTCCTTCTCCGTAAACCATATTTGATCCCTGCGAAAAGTCTTGCTGCTGAGCAAGTTTGTGTCGTGTGTCGTGAATATAAGCTGTGCGTTGTGCGGATTAGTCTCATTAGAATTGAATAAGCAGATTAATTCGCGAGTAATCAGCGGATGAAGTCTGGCATCAAGTTCATCAATTAATAAAAATTTTCCTGTTCTTAAAGTATCCAGTAGAATGCCTGCTAATGCAAATAGTTTGTTTGTTCCCTCGGATTCATGCTTTTCCATATCGAATAGTTCCATAGAAGTTTGCTTACCATCAGCATCATATTTGGGGTGAGATGTGTACACCGTGGTTTTGATTTCCGAATAAGGGTATAAACTACTATAGGAACCCCCGTATTTTGCTGTATTATCATAAATAGAAAATACGGAAGTATTCACCCGAACAATATCTAAAATACCTAAGTCTAATTTTTTGATAAATTCAACAATATCGTGTCTGTGCCCAGCGTTCTCAAAAGATTCTAAAGTTTCCTTGCGGTATTGTGTATCTTGCAAGCCTGATATCAATTGCAAAGTTTTACTGAACCACAGCAGAATTTGGCCAGAAGTTTTGCCATTAAATTGTGCAACAACAGAAAGAAATAAAGCATTACTTCTGGTTTTATCGCTAATGCCTTGCCCCTCCGGGAAATTATCTAATATAAAATTGTCAAAATCCCGTTCAAAAAGCATTTCTTCTTCACTGTCATCAGCTTGAAATAGCCACTCAGAAACAACTTCCCGCGCGTTCACCTCAAAACCGTACCTAAAAGTTTTGTCTTCTAGTAGAAAAACGATTTCAAAGAAAGACGGCTCTTTTTCTGTCTCCGTACTTAGCCTGAATGCTTCAATATCGATTTTCTCTGAAACTTGCGTTTCTTTGGATGAATTGAGGACAAACCACTTCATAAAGCGCAGGGCAGCAACAAGATTGCTTTTGCCACTGGCATTGGCTCCATAAATAGCAGCACTTTTAAGCAATTTTAATTTACTACGCTCAATTTCAAAGAGATTGTTTTCGTCAAGCTCTCGATCGTCCTCAGTAATTGACGAAGCTACCATGCTGAGGGTGACAGTTTCTTTAAAAGATTTGTAGTTACCTACGCTGAATCCAATCAGCATAAAGTGCCTCCGATCGCCTAAATTAGTATAAGGTGCAAAACTTGCACTTATTTCTATAATAACACAACAAGCTACCCCAACTAATAACAAGTGGTAATCATGCGAATTATCCAAATTATTCCCTCAATTTCCCTCGTCTACGGCGGCCCGAGTCAAATGGTATTGGAACTTTCGGCCGCCCTAGCTTCCCAAGGCGTTGATGTCACAATTATCACCACAGATTCTAATGGAGATATCGGTCAACCTCCCTTAGATGTGCCATTAAATCAACCAATCAAACAAAACGGTTATCAGATTATTTATTTCCGCTGTTTTCCGTTTCGTAGATATAAGTTTTCCCTGAGTTTATTACAGTGGTTGAATGAAAATATCGAACAATTTGACCTCGCTCACATTCACGCTTTGTTTTCGCCAGTAACTACTTTCGCTGCTACAATTGCCCGATATCATAAGTTGCCGTATATTATCCGTCCCTGCGGTATGCTTGATCCCGCAGATTTGCAGAAAAAAAAGTGCTTGAAACAGATTTATGCTGCACTTTTAGAACGCCCTAATTTGGCAGGTGCGGCAGCAATTCATTTCACTAGCAAACAAGAAGCTAAAATTTCAGAAAGATTTGGTTTGGAGAGCACAGGCAAGATGCCTGTGCCACAGGATTTTGTGCCACAAGATAGCACAGGCAAGATGTCTGTGCCACAGGATTTTGTGCCACAGGATAGCACAGGCAAGATGCCTGTGCCACAAGATTTTTTGTCACTAGATTTGGTGATTCCATTGGGAGTGACGGCAGATTTTTCTCCTGAACTATTGCGGAATTCTGAAATACCAATCATATTATTTATGTCGCGGATCGAACCAAAAAAAGGATTAGATTTGCTTATCCCGGCACTGGAAAGTGTTTTAGAAGATGGCATAATATTTCATTTTATTTTGGCAGGCTCCAATCCGCAAGATGCTGATTATGAAACAAAAATTAAACAAAAAATACAAAGTTTAAGTTTAGGAAAATCTACCATAATCACTGGCTTTGTTAGCGGTGATTTAAAAGCGGAAGTGTTGAGAAAGGCAGACTTATTTGTGTTGCCTTCCTATTATGAAAACTTTGGTATTGCTGTAGCAGAAGCGATGGCGGCTGGTGTACCTGTTGCTATTTCCGATCGCGTACACATCTCCGACGACATCCAGCAAGCAGAGGCTGGGTGGGTTGCGCCTCTGGAGGTAGGGGCGATCGCCTCCACGATCAAATCAGCACTCCTGGCACCACAGGAACGCCAGCGCCGGGGCTTGAACGCGCAAGCTTATGCCAAAAAGCACTACAATTGGGAGGCGATCGCCCAACAAACCATCGAAGCTTACCAGCACATTTTGGCATCGATTAACTAACGTAACTGAAATTTACCTTTTACTTCTTTTCCTGCGGCGAGTTTTTGTGCTGCTGCTATCAGAATCTGTCGGCGATATTTGGGCATCGCTGCTTTGAAGCAGTGTTATTGCTATTTCAGCTACAATACTTGTCAACAAAACTCTGCAATCCAGCTTGATATCCTTCTCCTACCGCCTGAAATCTCCACTCTCCATTCTTTCTATACAAACGACCAAATTCTATAGCAGTTTCTCGCGTAAAATTCTCTTTTAATTCATACCGAACAAGTTCGATTCCCGTATCCAAATTGACAATCTTGACAAAAGAATTTATGATATTGCTAAAATTTGCATTAACTTTCTGTGCTTCGTGAATAGTGACAACAAAAGTTATTTCCACAATTTCAGGATTAACTTTTTCTAAGATAACGCCGTAAATAGTCTTATTTTCTTTACCTGGGTTGTTGTTTTCAGGAATCGATTGCAGTACCGAACCGTCACTGGATTGCAGATTATTGTAAAATATCAAATATTTATCGTTAGGTACTTTGCCGTCAGCACCTAGCATAAACGCAGAGACATCAATCTCGTAGCTTTTTCCTGCCTCTGTCAACTGCCAACCGAGGGCGATCGCCATTTTTTTTAAATCCGGCGCTTCTTTAGAGATATTAAATCTCTCACCCTTACTTAATTGCATTGCCATCTGCTTATTTGTCAAACATAAACTTTTATAGTACCAATGTTAATATTAAGTGGCACAAGAACTTTTCATCTTTAATAAAACTTAATATTTTGCGTCTCAGAGCGGGCTTGATTAAAAATATGTGCTGCCTGTATCCGAATTTATTGAGATTGACTTACATAAAATTACGTAAGTAAAAACCGGGCTTTATCCAAAACCCGGTTTCTACAATTGAACTTAATTTGACTCTACTTTTGAGCATTTTCAGAACTAGGTGGCAGGGTAACAAAATTCCCAAAAGCTCCAACTGTTTGATAGCTTTTTTTGCCCAGTTGAGTTGTGTAAATGCTGACAATGCCTAAGTTCTGACGTTCCGTTGTATTGTCGAGCAAGTGTTCGATCGATCCGCGCTGCGAAGTCAGCAAAGTCTCTGCAACGCCACTCAAAGCTTTGGGTACGCGAGAATCATTGCGCACAGTGTTTTTAAACTCGGTTTCGAGCACGCCGGAAGCATAAGTTAGGTATTTGTCTCTCGGAGGATTTGTAAATACCATGCCAGCAGCCAGAACAGTTAGGGCGATCGCAACTTTGCCCACATTACCGAAAAAATTAGAAGTTGGTTTGTTAGTATTCATGGCTTTATCAATAATCATTTTTTCTTAGCCCGGTTGAGTTATAAGCTGATCTTAATTTAAACTACACCTCCTCAGAAACAGATTTCAGAAAGGAGAGGACAGTTTTTAGATTGGAGGCCAGTTGCGAGTAAGTCTCTCACTAGCCTGTCTTCCTTATACTTTCCTCCCTCACCCAAATCCGGTAAATTTTCCCAGACTTACGCAAACAGTGGTTGAAGGCGCTAATTATAGCCGCTAGGTGCTTGCGGCACACACTAAAGTTATTTTTGGTTAGATTTTTGTCGATCGATCTCCCGCTGCAATTCTTCAATCTGACGGCGCAAAGCCTCCGTCTCACTGTTAGATGTTTGGGACTTCACATCAACCGCACCCTCAGCCACAGCCCGCTTGTAGTTTCCCAGCTTAATTTGGCGATATTCTTCCGAACTCGCCCAATCTCGCAAATACCGCAAACGTTCCACCGGGAAAGGGTGACTCAGCATCACACCTTGGCCGCCGTTGTAAAGTAAAAATTTATACACTTGATTGAGATTGTCGCGATCGAGTTCTTGATAATTGTCAGACTGGCGGATAAACTCTTGCAAACTGCATTGGTCAGCATATTTACTGCTAACTCCCGCAAGTTTCATCATCGTCTTCATCACCCCGTTCAAATCATCCGTCACCAACAAAGCCGCCCGATCCGCCGACAATTCCGCCTTGCGCCGCCACTCATAAAAAGCAAAAATTAAACCGCTACCGACAATATTTCCCAGCCCAAAAGTCATCTCACCAATTGTCGATGCAATGCTCATCGCCCACATCGCCATTTGATTTAAAGTTGGATGCCCGCATTTAATGTGTCCCAACTCGTGAGCCAGCACTACCTTGATTTCTGCCTCGTCCAACAAGTCTAAAAGACCTGTGTTTAACACTATGTAGGGCTGATTTTTTCCGAGAGCATAGCTGTTAACGGCGGGATTTTGAGAAACAAACAAACCGGGTTCTGGAAAAATATCTAAGTCCTGCACGCACTCCCGAAAAATGTGATAAATGCTGGCATATTGGCGCGGGCCGACTTGGATGCTATTTCCCATTAGGTAAACGAATTGCGGTCGTTCGTAGACAAATTCTACAAATTTGCTGGCAATTAAGTCAAATCCAGGTACGCTGCGTAATGCTGTCTCGGCTTGGCGATCGAGCGGATGCTGAAATGCTTCGCTAGAAATTCCAGTATAAGTAGGCATGGTTGTTGTAAAAGTTACATGAATAAAATCAGTATGCCTGACCACCGGCGGTGGAGACAGACACCTAACTTATCAATCTTATCGCGACAAAATTGAACTCTTGTGGAACAGGCCGTTGGTGTCTGTGCAAATCAGAGTTAAAATGGTTTTTCAGCCGCAGGCGCGATCGACAAAGGTATTTCGCCGTGTCTGTTTATCAGAAAATTGGAACGTGCAAAAATGGCTATCCTGCGACACGAAAACGGTACAACCTACACTCAACTCAGCGACATTACCCGCGAACTCGCTCCCTTAAACATTCAACTCAACCGCTGGCCAGTGGGTGAGAGTCCAGAAATTCACAATTTGTTAGCGAAAGATGCGCTTAGCGACACCGAAAAAGAGCAAATCCTGCAAGCCCTCGACGGCTACTTCCAACAACTCCAGGAAACCGCAGGCTATCAAGAACGCGACTTAATCGTACTGCATCCAGACATTCCCAATATCGACACTCTGCTGTCCAAATTCGACAAGTGCCACATTCACGCTGACGATGAAGTGCGTTATATCGTAGCAGGCGAGGGCATTTTCGGCTTCGTGCGGCCCGATGGCAGCCAAGTCGAGCTCACTGTACAGCCAGAAGAATTTATCAACGTACCGGCGAATACGGAACACTGGTTTTATTTGACTGCGGCCCGAAAAGTTAAAGCTGTGCGATATTTTACCACCACAGTCGGCTGGACGCCGGAATACACGGATACGGAAATTCGATCGCGCTTAGCTACTGTTTGAAAAGGTTTGATCGTTCGGACTTTAGTCCTCGGTTGTTATGCGGACTGAAGTCCTCACTACGAACCAATTTTATTAAGGTTATACCATTTTTCTAAAGATGTGCTGATGAAGTCTGAAGCCCCCCCGAACTCGCGGGGGGCGGGGGGGTAATATCTAGCGCTACTTGAGGAAATTGGTATTAGTAGTGAGGACTTTAGTCCTCGGATTTTATGCGGACTAAAGTCCTCACTACGAACCTGTTTTATTGATTTATTGTTCTCAGTTAAACTTTCCTCTACATTCTGTCAAATTTGGTGATTTGAAGATTGCAAAATACTCAAAGCAACGGCCTCCGCCACCTTAATCCCATCAATCCCCGCCGACAGAATACCACCCGCATATCCCGCACCCTCCCCAGCCGGATAAAGACCTTCTGTATTCAAACTCTGATAATCCTCCTTGCGCTTAATCCGAATTGGTGAAGAAGTGCGCGTTTCCACCCCAGTCAAAACTGCATCATCCATCGCAAATCCTTTAATCTGTTTGTCAAAAGCCGGAAGTGCTTCGCGGATGGCTGCGATCGCATAATCCGGCAAACTTTCGCTCAAATCAGTCATCACAACTCCCGGCGTATAAGAAGGCTGCACGCTTCCTAGGGCGATCGAAGGGCGATTCGCTAAAAAATCTCCCACAAGCTGCCCAGGGGCGTTGTAAGTACCTCCTCCTAACTCAAATGCCCGTTCTTCTAGGCGACGTTGAAGCTCAATTCCCGCCAAGGGATGACCGGGATAATCTTCCGGCGTGATACCCACGACAATCCCACTGTTAGCATTGCGTTCATTGCGAGAATATTGACTCATCCCGTTAGTGACAAGTCGCCCCGGTTCCGATGCAGCCGCCACTACCAAACCACCGGGACACATACAGAAACTGTAAACAGAACGGCCATTTTGGCAATGGTGCACCAGTTTGTAATCGGCGGCACCTAAAAGTTTGTGGGCCGCGCGATCGCCAAAACGACAGCGATCGATCAACTGCTGCGGATGTTCCACCCGAAAACCAATAGAAAAAGGTTTAGCCTCGATGTAAACACCGCGCGAAAATAACATTTCAAAAGTATCGCGGGCGCTGTGTCCCACCGCTAAAACAATATGATTACTCGCAATATATTCTCCGCTGGCTGTGGTAATTCCCTGCACTTTGCCATTTTCGATGTGGATATCTTCGACACGAGTTTGAAAACGAAATTCTCCGCCTAACGATTCAATTTTTGCCCGCATACTTTGGACAAGTCCCACCAGCTTAAATGTACCAATATGCGGCTTATTAATATATAAAATTTCCGGTGAAGCTCCCGCATTCACGAGTTCCGTTAGCACCTTGCGCCCGTAATGCTGGGTATCTTTAACTTGGCTGTAGAGTTTTCCATCGGAAAAAGTACCCGCACCACCTTCGCCAAACTGAGCGTTAGATTCTGGGTTAAATTCGATTTTTTTCTTCCAAAATCCAAAGGTGTCAACTGTGCGATCGCGCACTGCTTTGCCGCGTTCTAAAAGGATGGGGCGAAATCCCATTTGTGCCAGCATCAGCCCTGCAAAGATACCGCAGGGCCCCGTACCGATCACAATGGGGCGGGGAATCGTCAAATTGCTGGGGGCTTGCGCTACATAGCGATAACTCGTGTCTGGTGTTACCATCACATGAGGATCTTTTTTGAAGCGTTGGAGAAGTTGTTTTTCCTGTGTTGCCTCTACATCCACAATATAGACAAGGAGGATTTCTGCTTTTTTGCGAGCATCGTAGCTGCGCTTAAAAATGCTATAGCTGAGCAATTCTTCGGGGAGAATTTGCAGCTTTTTGACTATGGCGCTGGCGATCGCACTTTCAGGATGATCTAAGGGAAGTTTGATTTCGGTTATTCGTAACATATGGTAGTTGTCTGTTGTCTGTTAACTGTTAACTGTTAACTGTTGTCTGTTAACTGTTGTCTGTTAACTGTTGTCTGTTAACTGTTGTCTGTTGTCAGTAGAAAAATAGACTAAAATCAGTCTAATAAAAGTATTTAAGAATTATAGCCTTTCTCACATTCGTGAGGTACGAATTTTGACATAAAAAGCTTGCTATTGTAAGGGTTGTAGCATAACTCAGCATACCTCATCTTTCTGAGAAACGCTATATGCACTGGTAGCTAAAAAGGGTTTTTTTCGTCCAAAACCCGGTTATGAGAGTCGGAGTGCGATCGCGAAGTTTATTATAACTATTTGACTTGAGATAATTGCAGAAGCGTTATAATAAACAAAAAATTAAGTTTTGTAAAGACCCTTGACTGCAACATTTACACCCAAAAACAGCCAAACCTGGCACGCTCTTAACCCCCTTTGGGAAGGAGCAGAAGACGCTGTACAGAAGGGTTTACCCCACACTCAGCTAGCGCCGGCATGGCAAATACTGCTCCTGGGCGACGGTTCCCCCACCCGTCACCTGCAACTGCTGACAGGGGAACGGACAGAAGTAGACGTAATCGATATGTCCTTGGTGGGTGACGATGCAGACGGCGCGCCCCAGCAAATTGTCGCGGTTCCGGGGCCCCGCCTGCGCCGCCAAGTGTGGCTGCGGACAGCTTCGCGACAGCGCCTCGCCTACGCGACTTCTTGGTGGGAAGCGAGTCACGTAGATGAATATTTAGAAAATAAATCTTTGCCAATATGGGCTAGTTTAGGGCGGCTGCGGACAGAGTTGTATCGCGACGTACAAGGCATTTATTTCGGCGATTCGGCGGTTTTGGAGTCTGCTTTTGAACAATCGGGGCCTTTTTGGGGGCGACATTATTTGTTTTGGCATCACGGAAAGCCATTGACTCTGATTTATGAGGTGTTTTCGCCTTATTTAACTAAGTATTTGGGGCCGATGCAATTGGATGTTGATTGAGACTGAGATCTTGCACCATTACCAATAAGGCTTTCAGGGCGGGCTAGGAGCAACGCCCCACAAGAAAATTTACCCGATTGTGGAACAGGCATCTTGCCTGTTCTTAAGAATAGTTCCGCCGAAACTTCACTCGCAAACCGTCGCGAGGATGAGGCATCGGTATTGTGATCAAATTCAAATCTTGATCCGGTAACAGATCCCACTCGTACTCCCGAACCATCTTTGCTGCAAACAACTTCATCTCTAATCGGGCAAATTCTTTGCCCAAACATTCTCGCAAACCGCCGCCAAAGGGCACGTAACTGAAAGGTTTAGCCGATCGCTCCGAGCTAAATCGATCGGGGTCGAATCGCTCGGGTTCAGGATAAAGTTGACTATCCTGATGGGTTTGAGTAATCCCAGAAACCACGCTCCAACCCTTGGGAATTTCATAGCCGCCGAACTCACAAGCATTAATTACTGTCCGAAAAACACCTCCAGCCGGTGGAACTAAACGCAGCACTTCTCGCATAACCTGTTCTAAATAAGTCATTTGTTTGAGCTGTTCCAATGTTAGGGGTTCAGTTGCGGGGAACTGCTGCTGTTCGGCCCGCACTTTTGCCATTACATCGGGGTTTTGAGCCACGAGAAGACAAAAAGAGGCGATCGCCGAAGTTAAAGTTTCGTGTCCCGCAAACAACAGCAACAGCACTTGATCTTTTAACTCATCCAAACTCAAACTATTTCCCTCGTCATCGCGAGCCGAAATCAGCAAACTCAAAGCATCATTGCCGCTAGGGGTTCCTTGTTGGCGATCGCGAATAATCTTTTCCAGTTCTGCTAACAGTAACTTTCTGCTATTTTTCGCTTTGCCAAACAGAGTCCAAGGCAGATCTAAAGGAATCGAAAATAAACCCTTAGACCAAGTTTCAAAATAATGTCCTAGCGCCGTTTCCGAACCCTTTTCTATCCCTACTAACAACTTACCCGCCACATCAAAAGTATAATTTTTCAGTTCAGGATACCAAGTCATGGTTTCCATTTTGACCCATTTTTCCAAATAGCGCTGAGTGATATCTTCCATCGCGCCGATGTAGCCGGCTAAAGCTCGTGGCTGAAACGCTTGGTACAGCAACTTGCGCCGATTTTGGTGGTTAGCACCCGTTTGCAGCGACAAGGAAAGCGGCCCTAAAAGCGCTTTCGTGCTCGGAGGAAAACTCACAACAAAATATTGGTTGTCATTGCTTAAAACAAACAAATTCGCCTCTTGGCCACGCACAAACACGGTAGGCTCTCCGAAAATGCTAGTTTTGAAAATGGGCCCGTACTGCTGGTGGCGTTTTTTGGCAAATTGGGAATCTTGCAAAAAGTTGAGGGTATCGCCAATTAGGGGTAAACCTAAACTGCCGGGAGGTAATGCCATATCTGATTTTTGATTTTTGATTTGTGATTTTTAATATCATATCAATTTTAGTTGGAGAGTGGGTAATACGCACCAGACAAATTTATGGTAAAATAACTTTTATCTGTTGGGAGCCTGTAGGGTGCGTCAGTTTTAAGGTTAGTACCAAAAAATCGGGTTTTCCAACTGACGCACCTTAGTAATTTTGCCGACAAACCAATTTAATTCTCTGTCCTTTTAATCGGAATCTCGATCGCAAATTCAGTACCTTTCCCGATCGCCGAAAAACAGTTGATTTTACCTTTGTGTTTTTCGACAATAATTGAATGGGAAATTGCTAAACCCATTCCCGTTCCCGAACCGATCGGTTTTGTAGTATAGAAAGGGTCGAATATCCGCTGCTTGATTTGATCGGCGATACCTGAACCGTTGTCAGCAATTCTAATCGCAACGCAATTACCTTCTACCTCTGTACGAATGCGGATACTTCCCGGATTTTTGGGCGGATGTTGTAAAGCATCGATCGCGTTAGCGATAATATTCATAAATACCTGATTCAACAGTCCGGCGTAGCACTCCACCAGCGGCAATTCTCCGTATTCTTTAACGAGTTGAATGGCTGGGCGATCGGGCTGAGCTTTCAGACGGTGTTCTAAAATCATTAATGTACTGTCGATGCCTTCGTGAATGTTAACATTTTTCATGTCAGATTCATCGAGACGAGAGAAATTTCGCAAACTCAGCACGATATCCCGAATACGAGTTGCTCCTACCTGCATCGAAGATAGCATTTTTGGCAAGTCGTCTAGCAAGAAATCCAGATCTAAAGCCTCTATTTCCTGCTGAATAACTTGACCAGGTTGCGGGTATTCATCTCGATACATTTGCAACAGTTTCATCAGGCTTCCGGTGTATTCTTCGGTGTAGGTAAGATTGCCGAAAATAAAGCTGACCGGGTTATTGATTTCGTGGGCAATTCCTGCTACCATCTGACCGAGACTCGACATTTTTTCTGCTTGCACGAGTTGGGTTTGAGCTTGCTGGAGTTCGCACAGAGTTGCTTCTAGTTGGGTAGTTTGTTCTTGCGCTATCCGGGCTGAATCGACGCTTTGTGTGTAAAGTTCCGCTTGATTAATGGCGATCGCCAATTGATTGCCCACCGCCACTAATAGTTCCACTTCCTCATCGCTCCAACACCGCACAGCGCTACAAGCGCTACAGCAAATTGCCCCTATTTTACCTGAAGATGTCTGAAGGGGAATCTCCAGCAGAGACTGTAATCCTATACACCTGAAAAAATCCCGCTCTACTAGATCGGGAACAGTCTCAAAATCATCGATCCGAATTATTTCTAAATTGGCAATTCGCTCGGCTTGAGAACCAGTTGCACTAATAGGAAATGCACCTAAGAGCGAAGATAAATCGGCATTTTTTGCTTCGTATTGCACGTCCCAAACAGGCGGAGCGCCATCTGGCAAATACCAAATAAACACGCAGCGATCGAGCATCAGCAAGTCGCGAATTTGCTGCACAGTTGTTGCCAAAATAGTATCTAAATTCAAAGATTGGCGGATGTTGCTAGCTAGTTGGTTCAGCAATATTTCCTGCTCCGCTAATTTGCGAAATCTCGCTTCCGACTCTTGCAACCGTCTTTGAGATTCTTTTTGTTTTGTAACGTCCAAACCCAAACCTATCAAGCCGATCGCCCTGCCACAATCATCTTTGATTTGAGTTTTAATTGTCTCGAACTGGTGATACTCGCCGTCAGCCAACAGGAGCAATTCTTCAGAATAACAGGGAGTATCTTGGCTCCACGCTTGCGCGTCAGATGCCATGCAGTTAGCAGATGCTTCTAATCCCAAAACTTCGGAATAGTGAGAGGCTGCTAAAAATTGATCTTCGGATACAGCCACATCTTCGCAGAAAGTTTTGTTGACTAATAACATCCGCCCGCTAGGATTTGCCATCCACACCCAGATCGGAGCGTTGTCAATAATTGTCCTCATAGTTTGCTTTTGGGCGGCGAGAGCCATTTCTGTTTGTTTGCGCTTGATTCCCAAGGCGATCGCATCAACACTTGATGCTAAAGCAATTAGTATTGATTCCTGCAACTCATGGCGAGCAAACATCACGATTACTCCCAGCAACTGATTGTCAACAATTAGCGGATATCCAGCAAAAGCTATCATTCCTTCTCGTTTCGCCCATTCTTTGTCACTGACTCTGGGATCTGTTTCCACAGAATTAGTGATGTGAGGTTTTCGCTCTCGGGCGATTAAACCAATCTTGAACTGGCCGACAGCAATGCGGCTGTGAGCGCCGTCAATGTGAGTATACATCCCCCCGCTTGCTTGCATTTCTAAGACATTTTCCTGTTCGTTCAGCGTCCAAATCCGAGCCAACGCAGCATCCAAATGGCGCACAACTGCATCGGTGCATTTTTGCAAAGTTGCAGGTAAACTCTGGTTTTGAGTGAGAGAAATTCCAATATCTGCTGTGAATAAAGAAATTTTCAATTGTTCTGCTAAACTTTGTTCTGCTTTTTTGCGCTCTGTCACATCTGTAGCAGCACCGAGACGCTGCTTGATTTTTCCCGACTCGGTTCTACTAAATATAATTTCGCGGCTGACGAACCAGTGCCAATTATTTTGTTTGTCGCGCACCCGATATTCGTACTCAACAACCTCGCCGTCGGGAGTATGTTCTAATTGGTGCAAATATTCAGGAAATTGAGCTAAATCTTCAGGGTGGACAATGGTCTGCCACAGATTGCTGCCCATTGTGGCAACTTCTTCGAGGCTATAGCCTAGAGTGCCAGCGAGTTCGCGGTTGCTGTAGACATTTCGCTGCTCGATATCATCGTAAACATAGAGAATATTTGGAGTTGCATTAGCAATGCGCTCGACAAAATGCTGGCTCTCTTGCAGGGCTGCTTCTGCTTGTTTGCGCTCCGTAATGTCGATCGAATTACCAATTATGCGGTAGATGCTGCCATAGGCATCCCGCAGCGGTGTCAGAGTGACGATATACCAGCGTTCTGCGCCTTCCAACTCGGCGCTGGTTTCGTAAGCAATCGAGCTGCCGGCTGTCAAACAATCTACGTAACTTTGTCGAAAAATTGCTGCTATTGGCGGGGGAAAAATTTCTTCTGGGGTTTTGCCTTTGAAATCGGCACTCAAAATACCTGTAGACGCTTCTGCAGCAGCATTCCAGCCAGCGTAGCGAAACTCTCCTTCTGCGCCGACATCTATTACGAAAATAGGTTGATTAGAGCCGTTATAGATGCTGTTTAAAAATTCTTCTTGTTCGCGCAATTGGATTTCGGCTTTTTTGCGTTCTGTAATGTCGCTGCAACTGCCGACAACGCGATAAATTTTGCCCAATCCGTCCCGCAGGGGAGTCAGAGTTGTGATAAACCAGACTTCTTGACGGTCAAAACTAACGGGATATTCGCTGGAAATTGAGCTGCCTTTTTCCAGACATTCGATCAAATTCTGCCGGAACATTTTTGCGGTAATTGGATCGAAAAGCTCTTGGGGAGTTTTGCCGCGCCCGAATTCGCTGCTGATGCCGCCGAGTAAGTCGGCTGCTGGATTCCAACCGGCGTAGCGAAACTCTCCATCTGCGCCGATATCTATTACGAAAATACTGTATTCTACGCCGTCGTAAATGCTGCCCAAAAATTCTTTTTGCTGCAGCATTTCTTGTTCTATGATTTTGCTCTCTGTAATATCCGAGTGTATTCCCACCCACTGGCGAACGCTGCCGTCTGCGTTCAATAGGGGCACAGCGCGCACCCTCATGTACCTGTACTCGCCGTCGTGCCGCAGCAAGCGGTGTTCTACTTGGTATAAGGTGCAGTTGGCAAGTGCATCAGACCAAATCGTTGCAGTATGTTCTCTGTCGTCTGGATGGACATGATTGAGCCACCTCCATCCTTTGATTTCGTCGTAAGTCGCTCCTGTGAATGCACTCCATCCTGGTTGTTCGGTGACAAATTCGCCTGCTGCTTTGGTATCCCAAGCAATTTGGGATGTGGCTGTAATTAAGCAGCGGTAGCGTTCCTCGCTTTCTTCCAGGGCTGTTTCTGCTTGTTTGCGATCGCTAATATTGCGAGTAACTCCGACTACACCGATGATGTTTGCGGCTCGATCGCGCAAAGGACTTTTGGTAGAAAGAAATGTCAGGATGTTACCATCGCTATCTTTTCCTGCTTCCTCGATCGTTTCGTCAATCCCCGATTGCCGCACCCGGCGGTCATTTTCCACCAGCATATCTGTAATCTCCGGCGGAAATAATTCTGCATCTTTTTTGCCAATAATTTCCGATTTTGGCAAGCCAATAATGGCTGCTGCCTGAGAATTTACCAATAGGTGGCGGCCCTGAATATCTTTGACAAAAATGCTGTCGCCTGTACTTTCGATGACGCTTTCAAATAGGATGTTTTTCTCTAGTAGCACTGCTTCTATTTCTTTGCGATCGCTGATGTCGCGAGATATGGCAACTAGGCCGATAATATTTTCCTGAGAGTCGCGCCAAGGGTATTTCGCTGTTAGAAACGTTCGCACAGCCCCGTTTTGTGGTATATCTTCTTCATAAGTCAAACATTGTCCGGTAGCAGTCACTCTGCGGTCTTCTTCGATAATTTTAGTGGCTATTTCAGCGGGAAATAATGCTGCATCGTCTTTGCCTATAATTGCCTCGATCGGTTTTCCTAAAAATTGAGTTCCCGCAGAATTTGCGATCGCGTACCGGCCTTGAATATCCTTGACAAAAATGAGATCCGGCGTACTTTCTATCACGGAACGCAAAATAGAATTGCTCTGCTGGAGCGACTCTTGGACTTGTTGGCGATCGGTAACGTCGCGACCGATCGCATACATCAATTCTTCCTCGCAGAAAGGGCTAGCATTCCAGGCTATCCACTTGTAAGACCCATTTTGACACCGCCAGCGGTTTTCAAACCCAACGGTATTGTTTCCCGTAGCAATGCTTTCAGCTTGTTTTAAAGTAGTTTCGCGATCGTCTGGATGCACGAATTCAATGAAGAGTTGGCCAACCATTTCGGCTGGGGAATAGCCGAGGATTTTTTCGGCTGCTGGGTTGATGCGTTTGAAATAACCGTCAAAACCAATGACGCACAGCATATCTGGCGAGAGACTAAAAAAGCGATCGCCACCGTCGGATTTGCCCGATCGGCGATCGTTTTTCTTAGCAGCAGAGGCTTTCCATCCCGCCGCCGCTGCCGCCAGCAGGACAATATTTGCTATTGCCAAAA
Source organism: Microcoleus sp. A2-C3 (assembly GCF_036706065.1). Lineage (NCBI taxonomy): Bacteria > Bacillati > Cyanobacteriota > Cyanophyceae > Oscillatoriales > Microcoleaceae > Microcoleus > Microcoleus sp. A2-C3. The sequence goes on from NZ_JAUBVX010000005.1 coordinate 112,227, forward strand.
ATGCCAGGGCGATCGGGCGATCGTACAAACCACAGGCACCGCCAGCTACCAGCAACCCATTTAGTACAAGCAGTACAACTATCAAAACTGAGAATGCGCTGCTGCGGGCGATCGCCCCTAAGCTGATGTTTTGTTTATACAGCATTCTGGATTTGGTCTTTTGTTTTCTGTTGACTTCTGCGATCGTGATTTCTCTCAACTGCATTTGCAGAAAGTGGAACAATTTATTATTTGTTTTTTTGATATGAACTGAATCTGTCATTTGTTCACTCCAAAATTAAGAGGAATATTTGCTATTGAGAACTTACAATAAAAATGTTCAAATAGTGTAAAATATTTTAAAGTTGCGAATTTTAGCATTGTAAGTTTTACCTAAATCTCTGCATTCCAACAAGCAAATTAAGTATATTTACGCAATTAGCTAGTGATTTTTGATAGCTAAGGCACCTATTTTATATCTTTTTTTCAACAGGCTTAGAGGGTTTATTTCTCATAATGCACTAAACATTGCTGTCAGTCATTGGACATTTGGCCTAATATAGCTAGTCCCGACACAAAAATTAATTATCTACAGTAAATTAGAAGCGCATTATTAAATGATATCATGTCCGGTCGATTACCAAAACAAAAAGGGTTCGTAGCGCGGAATGCGAGTCCGCACTACGAAAGCGGAATGCGAGTCCGCACTACGAACCAAATCTTATCGAGGTACGCGGGTGAGAAATTCCCGATAAAATTGCCAATCGCAGGCAGATATTGAAATAATCTGCGTTAATCTGTGTTAATCTGCCTTAATCGGCGGTAAACCTCGCGATCGCAGATTTGGCACTCTTGTCTGCTGCTTCGCGCCCTAATTGCTGTTGCCGAATTCGTTCCAAATTCCCGGCGGGAATAGCAGCTATAAGTTGCTTGGTGTAAGCTTGTTGCGGTTGGCGGTAAATGCGCTCGGCTGTGCCAATTTCCTCGATTTTACCTTTGTTCATGACGATCGCGCGATCGCTCATAAACTTAACCACGCTCAAATCGTGAGAAATAAAAATATAAGTCAGTCCAAACTCTGTTTGCAACTCCTTGAGCAAATTTAAAACTTGCGCCTGCACCGACACATCTAATGCGGAAACCGACTCATCGCAAATAATAAACTTAGGATTCAAAGCCAAAGCTCTAGCAATACAAATGCGCTGCCGCTGTCCGCCAGAAAACTCGTGAGGGTAGCGCCGCATAATATCGGGATTCAAACCCACTCTATCCAACAAATAAGCCGCGCGATCGCGTTGTTCTTTCTGGTTCTTACCAAAGCTGTGAATTACCATCGGTTCCATCACCGCATCCCCAACACTCAGGCGCGGATCGAGAGAACTAAAAGGGTCTTGAAAGATAATTTGCAAGTCGCGTCGTAGCCACCGCAATTTGCGATCGTACTCTTTTTTGATTCGATAATTAGCCATCCACTGCAATCCCGAACTACTTTTCGCAGGAGGAGTAATTTCTTGACCTTCAAAAAATACTTGACCGCTGGCGATCGGAATTAATTGCAACAAAGCTCTCGCTAAAGTTGATTTACCGCAGCCGGATTCGCCCACCAAACCCAAAGTTTCGCCAGGGTAAACCTCAAAAGAAATATCGTTTACCGCCATAAACAAACCTTTAGTTTCGCCAAACATTCCCTGCATGGGAAAACCTACTCGCAAGTTATTAACAGCTAGCAAAGGCTGGGAAATATTCGGCAGCCGGGGCGGTTTTCCGGCGACAAAAGCGGAAAGTCCGCCGCTGCTGTCGCCGTCTAAATCGATATTTTTCTCGACAATTACCAATTCGCCGCTGGCATTTGTGGTGACATCCATAAAATCGGAAACCGTCGGCAAGCGGCGCATTTGCCGATCGAGAGTTGGGCGGCAAGCTAGCAGACCTTTTGTGTAAGGATGTTGGGGATTGCTGAAAATTTGTTCGATCGCACCACACTCAACAATTTTGCCTCGGTACATCACCGCCACGGTATCGCCAATTTCCGCAATGACACCCAAATCGTGGGTAATAAAAATCATTGCCATGCCTCTAGAGTCCCGCAACTCCCGCAGCAAAGCTAAGATTGTTGCCTGCACGGTTACGTCTAAGGCGGTTGTTGGTTCGTCAGCAATTAATAAAATTGGATTGCAGGAAATGGCCATTGCAATCATCACGCGCTGGATTTGACCGCCGGAGAGTTCGTGGGGATAGCGATCGAGCATAGCTTGTTTTTGGCCGTTGATGAGCTGCATCAAATCGCGATCGTCCTCCCGAACAGCTTCTTGCCGCCGGGCCAAACAGGTTTGCCGGAGTTCTTCGTCGCCCGGTAGCAGCTTCACCTCTTGCAGCAGCGAAGCAGCTTTGCGCCGCGCTGCTGTCTGAGACACCTTTTGGTGCAGACAAATGGCTTCTGTGAGTTGAAATCCGATCGTATAAACAGGATTCAGCGAACTCATCGGTTCTTGAAAAATCGTTGCAATCTGGCTGCCCCGGTAGGTTTGTTTTTCCCGCTCGGGCATTTCCAGCAGATTAACCGGCCCATTGCTAGCGCCGTCTGTTGTCGGAGAAAACCAAATTTCGCCCTGAATTTTTGTTGACGAACTCGACAGCAAACCCATTACAGCCAGGGATGTTACCGATTTTCCTGACCCCGATTCTCCCACAATTCCCAGAGTTCGCCCTCGCTTCACCTCAAAGGAAATGCCGTCAACAGCTTTGACTGTTGCGGACGCATTGCCTGCGTCCGCAGATTGAAATTCAACCCGCAGGTTGCGAACTTCTAGGACGGTTTCACTCATGAGGTCTACTGCAAAAATTAAAGGGAGATTAAATGGATTGTAGCAGGGTCGATCGAACGAAGAAGGAAGTTCGGCAACGAAGCAGTGTACGGGATGTAACGGAGGTCAGGAAGAAGGAAGAGGAACTTTTTTGTTTGAACTCCAAACAAAGAAAATTCTTGAATTCTGCCTTCTGCCTTCTGCCTTTTTCCTTCACAAGCCTGTTGCCGAATGCCTTCAATAACCGATGAGTTGAGTGTCGGCGGGCAGTGCAGTGGCCTCGGAGACCTTTTTAAACACCGTTGCCTGTTCGTTTAACGAATTAGGCCGCGCCTGTCCGGGATTCGTGCCTTGCAACTGAAGGCGCATTTGACCTTCAGGAGTTAACTCAAAAACAGTTTCAACGGTTTCTGTGCTGCTGAGGCCGACATCCAAGTGCATCGGTTTTTCACCGAGATTAACTTTGTACCTCATTTCTTTGGCGCGGGCAGCTCCGTCGGGGCCTTTAGCCATGAGGAACAATTTGCCTTCTGGGGCAAAGACGAAGGTGAAAGACTGACCGGATGGGACTGTGCCTTGCCATTGACCTAGGAGTTGCTTGTCGAGGTTGCTAGCTGCCGGAGCTGCTGCTTCAGCAATTGTTGGTGCTGCTGCGGATGCGGGGCCTGGCGTGGCGTTTAAGCTGGCTAGGATGCCGAAGCAAATGCCACCTGCGATCGCTTTACCAATCATTTTTGAATTAGACATGAGACCGATATCAAAATTGGTTGTTTGTTTTGTACACTGTAGCCGTAAAACCGTACTTTGTTTAATTTGAATCCCTTTTGGGAAATAAAATTTATTTAGGTAACATTGCATACAAACCGCTGCAATTTGGGGGATTTGCCGAAAAAGTCGCCTCCAATCTGCTCGTTCGCGATGATTGTGATGGTTCGCCGATGCGTTAGCAATTGCTTGTCTTTAGAGCAAAGCAATCGCGCTGTTTTCGCAGCGGCGGATGTCTAAGATTCTGGTTGAGATTCTGGTTGAGATTCGGGCGTAGATTTCTGTTCTTTTTCAGCGCGTTTCGTTCGCTCCAAAGCCTCTGCGTAAGACCAAGCCACGCTCACAATCAAAGCTTTCCCTATACCGTCCAATTTTTTTTTCAAATCCTCGTTATCCGGCGTTTGGGCTTTGGGGTTGCCATCGTTGGTCATATTTTTGTTTTCTCCCGGGCTGGTTTTTCTGGCGATTTTTTGCAGTGTGCGATCGATACCCACAAATTATGATTTTCATTGCACCCTACTTATCTTTGAAGGTATGACCTTGATTACTACGAATAATATCATAAATACGCTGATTGGATGAGCGAATCAGAAAGAAACCTTAACTTCGCTGGTCGTCCGCAGCACTGACTCCTGCTGAAATCTGCGCTTATAATTTTCGATAATTTCCTGAATAGCTCGATTATTTTTCTGGCTGTTTTCATGAATCAAAATAACTATTTTAGACTTTTCTCGAATCAGAATTCCCGAACTGTTAAGAAACTGCCCGGAGCCGTCTAATACCGTTAGTCCTTCCCGAAAACTAGGGGTAATAACTTCCTTGACAAAATCCTGCCACTCTGATTCAGCAATTGTCTCGCCTCCGGGTTTATTTAAGCCAAAATACAGTTCATCTTTGAGGAAGGTTTTTGGGCTGGCGTTAGTATCGGAAGTTTCGGGAATTTGAGCGCGGGCAATTGTCCCCGGACAAACAGGCACGATCAACAGCAGGCTGGCCAAGCAAAGACTGTTAAGATGTTTGTTCTTCATGTCATTATTTTCACAAATAAGTAGTAGGGTGGGTGAGTGCGATAAATCTTCAAATCTCTACTCTGAGAGTATTGACGCTCACGCACCGTCCCAACGATCGCACAATACGGATGCTATCGTTCGCGATATAATTTAACATAAAATTATGCCAACTCAAAAACCCAGTTTCTCATGAGAAACTGGGTTTTTGAGCGTCAGTCGTAGTTTATTTGCGATCGTCTACTTGCTGGCGTCTGGGGTATTATCCTTCAATTCGCGGATACTTCTATCAGCAGTGTCTTGGTACATCTCCCCGAATTCTTTCACGGCTGCTCCCGCCTCTTGCCCAATCTTCTGAAATCTTTCGCCCGGAGAGTCAGAGGTTTCGCGAGCTTCTTTCCTCCATTCCCGAGTTGTTTGGGGTCTTTCGGGATTGTTTAGCTCCGCGTTTGAACCCAGTTGCGTCCCATAAGCTTTGTTACTTCCAGAATCAACATTTGCCGTCAGCAGCATAAAACCGACTAGAACAACACTCAAAAAACTCTTGATTTGAAAGCCCTTAAGCAGGGAACTGATGCGAGCGATAGCTGTAGAAATCAAATTCATCTCGGTAATACTCCCTAAGTTAATTGGTGATAATTTTCAACATTTTTTCATCTAATTGACTCGCTCTAGAATCAGCTAGCGCTAGGGCAAGCCAAACTTAACTGCCACTTGCCATTAGCCACATCAATAGAGTCATAGGTAAGCGATGAATCTGGTAAACACTCAACCAATGTGTCAGTCAATTAGTTTTTTCAAACACAAGTATCACGTTAACAGCAGCAAAACACTTCTACCTCTTACTAAAGTCATAACTTAATTAGAAGCAGAAAATCTATTTTTCAGCACAGGGTTAGACTATTTTCAATCAATCATGTTATATATGGCAAATTATTATTGCAAGCGATCGCCAGTTTTGACATCAAACCAGTGCAGCAAGTGAGGCGGAAACACCAATTCGACAATTTCTGAACTCCACTGGCGGTCATTTGGCAGCAAAACCCGCACAGTTACTGGCTCCAAACCCTTAACTCGGACACTAACTAAATTTTGCATTCCCAAGTTTTCCACTAAATAAACCTCACCTTTAATTGCTTCTGGATTGGGCATCTTGCCAGTCTCTGCATCTGCAAAGCTGAGGTGTTCGGGGCGAATTCCCAAGACGATTTCTGGTGGGACAGTGGGCAGATTTGGCAAAGGAACCCCAGAATCGCCCAACATTGCAAAATTGCCCTGGCATTTAAGCACTAGCAAATTCATTTGCGGGCTGCCCACAAAACCCGCTACAAACTGATTGGCAGGACGGTTATAAATTAAGTGTGGCGGATCTAGTTGTTGCACGCTGCCATTATTAAGAACTGCGACTTTTGTTGAAAGTGTCATTGCTTCGGTTTGGTCGTGAGTAACGTAGACTACAGGGGCTTTTTGGGATGAAAATAATTGTTTGAGTTCGGCCCTAACTTTTTCTCGCAATAATGCGTCTAGATTGCTCAAAGGTTCGTCGAGCAAAAATACTTCAGGTTGGCGGACTAAGGCGCGTCCTAGGGCTACTCTCTGCCGCTGTCCGCCTGATAATTTACCGGGTTTGCGATCGGCTAATTCGGTCAATCCGAGGGATGCTGCAACTTCTGTCACTAACCGATTGATTTCGCCGGAGGAGATTTTGCGAAGTTTGAGGCTCGATGCCATATTCTCGTATACTGTCATGTGCGGATATAGCGCGTAACTTTGAAAAACCATTGCAATATCCCGATCGCCCGGTCTGAGATATGTCACATCGCGATCGCCAATTCTAATCTCGCCGCGAGTCGGCTGTTCCAATCCTGCAATCAACCGCAGTGTGGTAGATTTGCCGCACCCAGAGGGCCCCAGCAATGTCAGAAATTCGCCCTCGCTGACTTCTAAGCTAATGTCTTTTACTGGTACAACTTTGGGGCTGTAGGTTTTATTGAGGTTTTTTAGTTGCAGTTTTGCCATGATTTTTATAAGAAGGAAGAAGGAAGAAGGAAGAAGGAAGAAGGAAGAAGGAAAGAAGGGAAGAGGAAGAAGGAAGAAGGAAGAAGGAAGAAGGAAGAAGGAAAGAAGGGAAGAGGAAGTGTTTAGGATGCTAGGATTATTTAGAGTTACAAATCATCCTTTGACTGCCCCGGCTGTTAAACCTTGAACTATGCGCCGCTGGAACACCAAAACTAGCAAAACCAAGGGTAAGGTTCCTAAAACTGTGGCTGCTGCGATCGGGCCATAGGGAATCTCAAAGACTGACACACCGCTGAGTTGAGCCGTAGCAACGGGAATTGTTTTCATGGATTCGTGAGTTATAAATGTCAGGGCAAATATAAACTCGTTCCAAGCTGAAATAAATGTCAAAATCCCGGTTGTGACTAAGGCGGGAAATGTCATCGGTAGCACGATTTGCCACAGCATTTGAAAAGTGTTGTATCCGTCAACTTTAGCCGCATCTTCTAAATCTTTTGGTAATTGTTGAAAGAAACTCCGCATTACCAAAATTGTCAAGGGCAAATTGATAGCTGTGTAAGGAATAATCAAGGCTAAATAATTATTTCCTAAACTCAAAGCTTTGACTATTTCCAACAAACCCAAAAATAGCAGCACTGCCGGAAATAGCGTCACAATCGTCACAATTGCCAAAATGATTCTCTCGCCCCACAGCCGCAACCGAGCTAAAGCGTAAGCTGCGGGCGCGCCTACAGCTAAACACAGAAATGTGGAAGTAATGGAAACAAAAGCGCTATTTAAAATGTAAAGTGCAAACGGGCGGCGCTGGAACAAGGAGATGTAATGCTCGAAAGTAATTCGTTTGGGTATGTAGACGTTGGGAATTGCTGAAATATCTGCATTTACTTTGAAAGATGTCAGTACCTGCCAGATGATGGGTGCGAGGAAATATGCGACAATTAATATCGCTGAGATGGGCAAGATTAATTGCCGGATGTTAAATGTTTTTTTTCTGGGGTGTTCGCGGGCGATCGACATAATTTTTTGTACCAATGAAAGGAAAGCGATCGGCTATTCGGCATTTAGATTGATTTTTTTGGGGTGTGCGGGCGACAAATCTACAATTGACTGGCGCGGGCTCTGGATAATAGATAAGCGGCGATCGCAACTGCGGCCACTAACAGCAAAAAAGTACACACCACCAAAGCCGCCCCGTACCCAAAGTCTAAATACCTCATTACCGTGCTGTAAATGTAGATAGAAACCGTCTCCGTCGCCCCCGCCGGCCCCCCTCCCGTCATCACCTGAATCAAGTCAAAAATGCCGAAAGCTTGGGCAAATCGAAACAGCAAAGCAATCACAATTTGGGGCATCAACAGCGGCAATGTAACTTGACGGAAACTCTGCCAGCTACTCGCGCCGTCAATCGCGTGGGCTTCGTACAAATCACCGGGAATCGATTGCAATCCTGCTAGCAAAAGCAAGCTGACAAAGGGCGTAGTTTTCCACACATCCGCTGTAATCACTGCCATCATTGCCAAAGTCGGATCTCCCAGCCAGCTAATACTATTTTTAATCAATCCCAAGCGTAGCAAAATATCATTAATTACGCCGTATTGGTCGTTAAAAATCCACGCCCAAGCTACTCCCATCAGTGCAGTTGGTAGCGCCCAAGGCAGCAGGGAAATTGTGCGGACAATGCCACGCCCTGTGAAAGATTGATTCAAAACTAAAGCAATACCCATGCCGAGAATTAATTCCAGCACAACGGAAGCGCTAGTAAATACTGCGGTATTCCCTAAAGTTTGCCAGAAACGCCCGTCACCTACAATTCGACTGTAGTTAGCAAAACCAGAAAAAACCAGTTTTAATTCAGTACCGAGATTTTGGGTAAATAAACTCAGCCAAAAAGCACGCAATATTGGGTAAGCAAATACTAGCAGCAGAATTATCAATGCTGGTGCTACTAATATCCATCCGGTTTGTTGTTCGCGCTGTCGCATCTTGTCTAATTGCATATTTCTCACCTTTAATTTATTTTTGGGCGGGCTAGGAGCAACGCCCCACAATTGAATTAACTTTTTGTGGAACAGGCATCTTGCCTGTTCGGGCGGGCAAGATGCCCACCCCACAATAAAAAAATTCACTCTTTGTGGAACAGGCATCTTCCCTGTTTCTGACAGAGGCAAGATGTCAAACTTACGAAGCTTTGGCTGGTTTCAAACTGCCTAATAAATTGCGAGTTTCGCTAGCTGCTGCTTTCATTGCTTGTTCTGCACTCATTCTCCCGGTAAAAGCAGAACTCAAATAGCGCTGCAAAATATCAGAAGCTTGAGCGTATTGTGCGATGGGCGGGCGCAAAACTGGCTGTTCCACTACTTTTAGCAGTTGCGGGTAGTGGGGATATTTTGCGACTATTTCTTTGTCTGTAAATAGAGATTTGTAACTGGGAACTAAACCTGTTTCTAAAATAAATTTACGCTGGGTTTCTTCGCTAGTAAGGTATTTAATTGCTTTCCACGCTTGTTCTGGATGTTTTGAAGTTTTGGCGATTCCCCAGCCCCAGCCGCCCAAGCAGGAACCGCCTGTTTTACCGATACTGCTGAGCATTGGCTCGATCGCAATTTTGCCTCTCACCTTAGATCCCTCAGCATTTGCTAGCTTCCAAACATAGGGCCAATTTCGCAAAAACAGCGCTTTCCCATTTTGAAACAACAGCCTAGTTTCTTCTTCGCCGTAGGTAGTAACACCGGGTGGAGAAATGCCGGAGGCGATCGTATTTTTGAGAAATTCCACTGCTTTAATTGCCTCCGGTTGATCTAACCCAACTTCAAAAGTTTGAGGGTTAGCCCAAAAGCCACCGAAACCGGAGAGCACTTCGACAAACATCGCAGATACTCCCTCGTATTGTTTGCCTTGCCACAAATAACCCCAAGTTATTTTTCCCTGTTTCTGCAAATTTTGAGAGATTTTTACCATTTCTTCAAAGGTTTTCGGCGCTGGAATTCCCGCTTGTTTTAAAATGTCTTTGCGGTAATAAAGCATTCCGGCATCGGAAGCGTGGGGAATTCGGTAAAGTTTGCCTCGATACCGCCCGCCTTCGACGTTACCTGGGATGAACTTTGAAAGTTGTGCGGGGGAAATTCTGTCTGTTAAATCCATTACCCAACCTGCGGCGGCAAATTTGGGAACCCAAACAATATCCATGTTGATAATGTCGTAGGGCGAGTCGCCTAAAAGAAAGGCAGATGTATAAAGATTTTCTACCAGGTTTGTGTCAAATGGCCCTTCTACGAGATTGATGCGAATATCGGGGTTTTTCTGTTCAAATTCTTTGACAAATGGTTTCCAGTTAACAATGTCTTGGCCTTGCATTAACATGGTGAGCACGACGGGCTGTTTAGTCAGTGCGGGCAGAATGAATACAAACAAGACGGCGGCTAATGTGACGGCGAATAAAGCTAAAAGACGGGGGTGTTTTTGCCTTCGCTGGGGCGGAGAATTTATTTTTGGCATTGGCTTTTGAGAAGTGGCTGTGCGAGCGCCTTATTGATTTCATAACTTGCTTTCTTTTGTTTCACGAGATTTAGCGAGTTTGTGCAATAAAAATTTAAGTAAACTTTAGCTTACTTAATAATCGTTGAGTGAAGAGTGCAAATTTTGATTTAACGAGATAGCTCGCGAGTTGAATCAACATCTATCTACAGACAGATATTGAGAGCATTATCAAATATCGTTTCCGCTGGCATTTGGCATGGGCATGATTCAATCGTTGGGGCGGTGCGTGAGTGATAGTATTGGGGTCTGGATTTAAAGATTTCTCGCCCTCACGCACCCTACAAATCAATAATTCTTCTTCCTTCTTCCTTCTTCCTTCTTCCCTCTTCCTTCGGATACAAAAAACACCGCTCCTCAAAACAGGAGAACGGTGCATAGGGGGTGTTATGGGTTGTTGTCTGGGATTAACCTTAACAAATCATGATCTGCTCAGGCTATGCCTTGTGATGGTTAAAAAATTGGCACAAACCTGCACAGCTACCCGGATCGCGATCGACCATTACTGTTAGCCCAACCACTCCACAACAGCATCTTCCTTGGTATTGGTGTGGCGTTCTGGGGTTTCGCGCTCGAATTTCATGTGGACAGCGCGGTTTTGTTCGCCGTCTGCTGCTACTGCAAAAATCGGATAGTCGATTAAGCCGTCTTGGAAAGACATCTGGAAGCGGAAAGTACCGTCAGCATTGAGTTTAATCGGCTGTCCGCCTACATAGACGGTGGCGTCTGGTTCGGTAGCGCCGTAAACTATCAGTTCAGCGTCAGCAACTAACCAGAACTGGCGGGGGCGCATCGGGGCGGCAAAGCCAACTCCCGACATACCGACACCGGACATACCGAAACCCGACATGGTGAGGCCGGACATCCCGACACCGGACATGGTGAGGCCGGACATTCCGACACCGGACATACCGACACCCGACGCGGTGAGGCCGGACATTCCGACACCGGACATTCCGACACCGGACATGGTGAGGCCGGACATCCCCGCCCCAGCCCACATTCCAACGCCGGAGGGGAATACGTAGGAACTCAAAGCTTGTTCGTGAATGCCGACTTGCTGGATGGAACCGGCGACGTGCTGCATGGAACCCGCGACGTGCTGCATGGAACCGAAGATGGAACCATCTACACGCATGGATTCTGCCGATTCTGCCATGCCGAAGATTTGTTCGTAGATGGCGTTGCCGGTGCTGTAACCAACACTCGCGCCGTTGGTTTGTGCGATTTTCTTGGCAGGGGGAACCAGTTCGGCGAAGGTTTTGCCCGCTAAGTCTTCTTCCCATTCGAGGGTGATGAATTTGTCTTCAATCCAGTCGCTGGGATAGATGGGCGGGACTCGGACTTCGGCCGATCGCGCTAATACCAACCAGCGGCCGTCTGCACAGCGGTAGCCGATGTCGATCGCATAATCCCGATCGCTGACTGGGATTGGCACGTACCATTCCCGCGCCAGTTCGTCGCAGGGATATTCTTGAATGCTGTGGGGGCTTTGGATGTCGAGGTTAACATCTGTCACGTCGTAGATCCGCAGGGCGAGTTGCTGTCCGCCTTGGCGGCGCAATTCTTGTTTGCGATCGTTCGAGATGTCCCAATAAGTGTAGGCCCATTCTGGATCGCGGGGCATCAAAACAACTCGACTTTCGCCGTAGCCGTTGGGCAAATCTGCTAAACCTTCATCTACAGACGACAAGGAACCGCCTGTTCTATCTTCTTGACCGAGTTCAAACTTTGCTGCTTCCACTGCTTCTTGTGCCTCTAGTTTGCGAGATGGACTGTATGAAAATTTGTTGCGCTGAATTTCTTGAATTGATGCCAGAAGTTGCGATTTCCGCATCCGGCTGTAGCGAGACACTCCACATTCGCTAGCAACTCTGCGGAGTTGTCGCAAAGTCATCTCTTCTAATGGTGGGCGTTCTTTTGCCATGAGTTTGTTCTCCTCTAATTTGGGATGGCGGGTTAGATTTTTCGTTTCAACACAAATGTGTTGACTTTTCGAGCTAGAAACTCTTTTAAATGCAAATATTATCGAGCTTCTGGATCTCTCCAACCTTTGAAGCCTTGCTGGTTTTTAGCTTGTCTTGTCCCCAATTGCGATCGGGGTTTGTGACTTTTTGGGCTTCTGCGCGCACCGTCGGATCTAAATAAAGCTTTATCTGTCGATTCTTGATTGACAAGATCGATTTTGCGAGTGCGATCGGTGCTGCTAGCAACGCTGTGCCGGCAGCACACGCGCTATTTGACTCCCAGAGTTGCTCAATCAAAGCATTTCTTTGGGATCGCTTTGTCATGACTCAATGTTGCAGACAACTTGCGATCGGGTCAAGGGGTCTTTTGCCTCAATCATGGGTACTTATACGCATTTTGGGGCATCTGGGGATCAATATGTCAAAATTTGATGACAATAGAATGCTTATGGGGCTCTATCACGAACAAAATGTCAAGGTTTCATGACAAAATGCTCCCAGGGGGCGATTTCCTTTGGGATAGTTCCGTTTCAAGGGTTTGTTGATGAGTCTGGGAGTAGCTGTAGGGTGCGTCGCCATTCACAATCCCTTGCATAAAAATCGACTTTTCGAGTAGCGACGCACCAGTGCCATAGCCGCCGAGTATAAACAAACCCAAAAATTATGTTGTAGCAAGACTTCAGAGAAATGGCATAGCTTGATATTTCTGATTCATTGCGGATTGTCTAGCTGATCAAACAGTTGATTAAAAAAATCTTCTACTTTTTGCCCTTGGCCTCGATCCATTTGTTCCAAACCCAGTTTAATTCCCTTTAAAGTCTCCAATAACTCAACCGCATCTAAAAGTTTCTGATAGGATTCAGCATCTTGAACAACTAACTCTGCTTTCCCATTGACAGTTAGAACTAAAGGATGTTTTGTTTGCTTGAGGCGCTGAACAAACTCAGTCGTATTACGTTTGAAATCGGTGAGAGAATGTATGTCTCTTGAAAGGTTTATCATAATAACATTAAATTAGCATCTAATTCAATGTTATATGGTATTTGCGGAGTTTGTTAATCAAATTTTGATAGTAAAAAAAGACTGTGATATAATAGAATAGGTAATAGCCGATCGCGAGGCCGCACAGTATGCTCAAAACTACCATTACCATTCCCCAGACCTTCAAAGTAACTCACGAACAGTTCCAGCAAATTGCGGCCGTCAACCGTGACTTAAGGCTAGAGAGAACTGCTACAGGAGAATTAATCATTATGGCACCCACAGGAAGCGATACAGGCTATCGAAACCAAGATATGTCAGGACAACTCTGGCTGTGGAATCGCCAAACCAAGCTAGGAGTAGTATTTGACTCTTCTAGCGGTTTTAAACTGCCCAATGGTGCCGATCGCTCCCCAGACGCTTCCTGGGTTAAATTAGAACGGTGGCAAACTCTCACACCCAAAGAACAAGAAGGCTTTGCTCCCCTTTGTCCAGACTTTGTTGTAGAATTGCGATCTAAGTCCGACAACATGGAACCATTGCGAGAAAAAATGCGAGAATACATCGCAAATGGAGCTCGTTTGGGTTGGTTAATCGATCGCAAAAACCAGAAAGTCGAGATATACAGACAAAATCAGGATGTGGAAATATTAGATCGTCCCAGGACTTTATCCGGGGAAGATGTGTTACCGGGATTTGTCTTAGATTTAACAGATGTTTGGTAGCGACACCGAAAGATTCACCAACCGCAATATAATAAATTAGAGCAGTACATTAATCCCAAATCCAAAATCCCATGCCCCTAACGCTTTACAACAGCTTGACCCGCCGCGAATCACCTTTCGAGCCCCTCGAACCCTCAAAGGTGCGGATATACTGTTGCGGCGTTACGGTGTACGATTACTGCCACGTCGGCCACGCCCGCGCCTACATTGTTTGGGATATGGTGCGCCGATATTTGATGTGGCGCGGATACGATGTGCGCTACGTTCAGAATTTTACAGATATTGACGACAAAATTCTCAACCGCGCCCGCGAAACAAATTCCACAATGGAAGCCGTAGCCGAACGCTTCATCAAGGCATATTTGGCCGACATGGATAAGCTAAATATTCTCAGGGCTGATGAATATCCCCGCGCCACACACTCAATGGACGGCATCAAACGGCTGATTCACGAATTAGAAAACAAAGGCTTTGCTTATGCTTCCAGCGGCGACGTTTACTACAGCGTTAAAAAGTTTTCCGATTACGGAAAATTTTCCGGCCGCAAGTTAGAAGAAATGGCAGCAGGGGCTAGTGGTAGATTAGAAAATGCCGAAATAGAAGCTCAAAAAAAGCAAGATTCCTCTGATTTTGCCCTGTGGAAAAGCGCTAAACCCGGTGAACCTTTTTGGGAATCATCTTGGGGAAAAGGTCGCCCCGGATGGCACATTGAATGTTCAGCGATGGTGCGCGATTGCTTGGGCGAAACTATTGATATTCACTGCGGCGGTTCCGATTTGATTTTTCCGCACCACGAAAACGAAATTGCTCAATCTGAAGCCGCGACTGGCAAGTCTCTGGCTAATTATTGGATGCACAATGCTTTTGTGACTGTCAACGGCAGAAAGATGTCGAAGTCTTTGCACAATTTTATTACTATTCGCGATTTGTTGGAGGGGAATTGGTCGGGAGAAATTGAATCTGACCCCCCCCAGCCCCCCCTTGCTAAGGGGGGGAGTAAGAGTGATAAGTCAAAAGCGGTGGAACCGATGGCGGTGAGGCTGTTTGTGTTTATGGCGCAGTATCGCAGTCAGATTGATTTTACTGAAGAGGCGATCGCCTCTGCTAGAAATGGCTGGAATACGATCAACGAAGGCTTGCTTTTTGGGTTCCGATATGCCGATAAACTGAATTGGGATGTTGAGAAAACCGGACAAGATACCAAAGCTGTGCAGGAATTCCAAGCAGCGATGGATAATGATTTCAATACTCCGGCTGCTTTGGCTGTTTTGTTTGAATTGGCTAAGGAATTGGGTAAGGAAAGCAATATTTTGGTGCATCAAGGCAAAACTGACACTTCGCCGGAATTGTTGCAGCTTCATTGGCTGACTTTGGTGAGTTTGGCGGGGGTTTTGGGGTTGGAAGTTCAGCCGGAAGCTGACAGCAATGATGCTGTTGATGGTTTGAGTGATGCTGAGATTGAAGTGATGATTCAGCGGCGGAAGGATGCGCGGATAGCTAGGGATTTTGCTGAGGGCGATCGCATTCGTGATGAACTCAAGGATCGGGGCATTACTTTGATAGATCAAAAAGATGGTACAACAATTTGGCATCGCGGTTAAAATTTAGAGTTTGCAACCGCAGATGAACGCGGATGAACGCGGATGAAATTCCATCCGCGTTCATCTGTGTTCATCTGCTGATATCTGCGGTTAAAAACTCCCATTAGTAAAGTTCAAGACAATCTAATGCGGTGTTGCCAATAAATTCTTGAATTGTTTCAACTCCCGACCGAAAGATTGTTTCCACCTTACTTGTCGGTGCATTACCGCATCGCAGCCAAATCACTTTTGGAGGTGATCCGTAAAGACGGCTTCGTTCAGCAAAGTCCGCATCCTGCGTTACAATACAAAAGCCTTGAGCCTTTGCAAACTCCCAAATCTCGCTATCATCTATTTCGGTTAGATTGTGGAACTGAACATGACTAGAGTTAGGAAAAATATCTGCAAGTCGAGTTACCAGTTTCCGGCTTAAGTTTTGGTCAAACAGCAGTTTCAAACGCCACCTACCACGGCAATCAGACAGCGTTCTCGGTCAGCAGCGAATTCTAAACACGCTCTAATGTCTTCCTCCGTCAACTCTGGAAAATCGTCGATAATTTCTGCATGAGACATTCCCGCAGCCAGCCAACCCAACACATCATAAACGGTAATTCGCATTCGCCTGATGCAAGGCTTTCCACCGCGTTTACCTGGTTCGATCGTAATGATGTTGCGATAGCTCATGACAAGACCGAGTTGAGTACACTTTTCTTTAAGTTTAGCCTAATTTTGGAATAAGCGATACAATTTAGTAAACTTCGCCATTTGTTCAAGCATCAGAGGTAATAGCCTAGCTTTATGAATACCCTCAACCAAGTGCTAGAAACTGCTTTGCAACTGTCCTATGAACAGCAGGAAATGTTGATAAAAACCCTGCAAAACCGTCACCGCCAGAGAATCCGCGCCGAAATAGCTGCGGATGCTCAACAAACCTTAGCGGATTTCCGTACAGGCAAATTTCGACACGAGTCAGCCGAGGATGTTATTGCAACATTACGTCATTCTTTGGACGATTAACTGTGTCAGTTATTATTAGATAAAAACTCCACAGATAGATTTAATTTTTATTTAACTTATCCACAAACTCGGCAACAGCCGCGACAAATTCTGTGGTGGATTCATAGGGCAAAACATTGCGCCCCGGCATTAATAAACCCTCTGCCTTGGAAAAGTTAGCCAAATATTGCGCTAATCTTTCCTCTGGTTTTTCCTCTTTACCCGATTGACTGATGCTTGAGGCTTTTTCCCCCATGACAACGAGTACGGGATGTTCAAATTTTTGAATTGTACCGCTGTAATCCTTGCGCCAAAACCCGGCTAAAAACGAGTAAACTGCGTGGCGGCTGTCAGGATTTGCCGCCCCAGCCTGCAAAGCCTCCAACCATTCGCTGTCAACTTTTGCCGCATCGCCAAACAGTTGTTTAACAGAAAAAGATCGCAAAAATTCAGCGCGTCTGGCGTAGCGATAAAAAGCGTTTCCCAAGGGAGAATCTAACAAATTCCAGACGATTCTTTGCTGTCTGTCTGTCGAATGTTTGTTCATCACCGCCCAAGCTGGAGGCCCGGCGAGGACTAATCCGTGTATTAAATTAGAGTTGCTTTCCTGCTGGATTTTTGCTAATTCCAAGGCTACACACAGTAAAGCACCTTGCACGAGGACGATCGCAGGTTTTTTTACTACAGTCTCCAAGAAAAACTGCAACTGTGCCGCCCAATCGTCAGGATAGCAAGCCACAGCAGGCATTTCGCAATCACCGCATCCCAAAAGATCGGGGTTGTAAATCGGATTTGTGTTGCCCGATTTGTACCAATCTTCGCAAAATCTCTGCCAAAATACTCTTGACAATCCAACTCCTACGGGATGGATTAATAACAAAGGGATACTATTTTCGCTTGCAGTATTTGGGTTGTAAACATCGTAAGCACAGCGATAATTTTGCCATTCATAAAACAGCGTTGGTGATTTTATAGACAAACTGGGGGATAATTGTGAGGTTGAATATTGCGGTTGCATATAAGTTTTTTAATTTTTTATGTACTATGCTAGGACAATGCGAGTTTGACCTTGGACATTTGGTTGGGAGTGGGCAATACGAATCTCTACATTGCTGCCGAGTGCGTTGATAAAACGAAATAGGCTTTCTATAGAGAAGTCTGATAATTTACCGCGCATCAATGCTGATATCTGGGGTTGAGTGATTCCTAAAATCTTTGCTGCTTCAATCTGGGTTACTTTGCGTTCCGAGATTAACTCACTGATTTGATGAGCTAGTTCTGCCTTAATCAATAGTTCATCAGGATTCGGGAACCCTAAGTCCGCAAAAACATTCCCACTGCTTGAAAGCACTTTCATTGTCTTATTTATAATTTATATCGTATAGTTTATTATAACATCAAGGGTAACAGATTCGGCAACAATATAATTACTCAATCATGTCAGAACAGCGGATTACCATTTCTATACCAAACTTGCTGCTCATTGTAGCATCGTCCTTGCTGCTAGTGCTGCTGTGGCAATTACGCAGCCTGCTAGTAATTCTGATGATATCAGTCGTGCTCGCCGCTTCGATCGTCCCGATCGTCAATTGGGCCGAAACCATGCGCCTCCCCCGCTGGCTGGCGGTGATTCTGGTTTATCTAACTCTGATCGGCGGATTCAGCGGGACTGTAGTGTTAATCGGCCCGACAATCATCGAACAAATCCAGTTACTCGTGCGACTGTTACCAGTTTACGCTGAAAGCCTGAAAACCTTAGCAACTAATCTATTGAGTGGCCTAACCGACGATGCCCCAACCTTGGTTGGTCAGTTTGTAGACACTCAATCGCTGACGAATTGGCTGATTAGATCTAGCCAACAACTGGTTTTGCGATCGTACAGTTTAACAAGAGGCATTCTCGGCGGCTTCTTCAGTTTAGTTTTAGCATTATTTATTTCCGGTTACATGGTAGCCGATAGCGACACATTAATTAAAAGTTTGGTGCAGTTTTTCCCGAAACCTTGGGATGAAAGATTAGCCGCCCAAGCAACTCCCATCGGTCAAAGAATGGGGAGTTATATTCGGGGACGGGTGTTAGTTTCGGGGATTTTAGGGATATTTATTACCACAGGTTTGAGCGTTTTGGGAATGCCGGAATTTGCTTTAGGCTTGGGTGCGATCGCAGGTGTGACAAATCTGATTCCCTTCATCGGCCCAGTTTTGGGCGCAGTACCAGCATTAATCGTAGCGTTAGCTAAAGGCGGCTGGATACTTTTGTGGGTATTGCTCTTATTTGTATTTATCCAAAACTTAGAAACTTACGTACTAGATCCGTTGCTGGTTGGTTCCTCGGTTGGCGTGCATCCTTTATATCAATTGCTGTCTGTTTTGGGAGGCGTGCAAGTATTGGGAATTATCGGCGCAATAATTGTGCCGCCTTGGTTTGCGGGAGTGGCGGCTTTAGTTGAGAACTTGTATTTAAAACCGAAGCTGAGGAGTGAACATCGAGAGACAATAAATCAAGCTAAAAATAATTCTGACTTACCGTCTATAACACCTTGAACATTCAACACAGTAGACTTGAATTGTCAGAATTCACAAACTATATTGAAATCATCTGCGTTGATCTGTGTTTATCCGCTCATATCTGCGGTCGATCTATCAATCAAAGACTTAGGAAATAAGTCTAGTATCTAGAAGCCCGCTAACTAATGACCAATGACTAATGACTAATGACTAATGACTAATGACTAATGCCCAATACCCAATGCCCAATGCCCAATGCCCAATGCCCAATGCCCAATGCCCAATGACTAATGACTAATTGCCACTTCAATGCGGCGGTTGCGCTGCCGATTGATATCAGAACTATTATCTACCGAAGGGCGACTTTCCCCGTAGCCGATCGCCACCCAATGATAACTCTGACCGAGGACACCAGACAAATACTGCACCACAGCCTGAGCCCGCGCCAACGAGACATTGCGATTTTCCGCCTCTTCCCCCACGTCGTCAGTGTGGCCCGCAACCCGCACCGTCGCCCCCTCAGAACTGCGCAACTCCGCCACCAAATTGTCCAAAATCGCACTGGTTCCAGCCCGCAGAGAAATGCTGCCCGTATCAAACAAAACATCGCTGGGGAGAGTTACCATCAGCCCATCCCCTCCAAACGGATTTTTCGCATTCTGCGGCTGCGCGTTGGCATTTCCAGGGCTTAATGTGGGTAAAGCCAGAGGAGAAGCGGTTGCAGTTGCGGTTGCAGCCAATTCCCGCGACATCAACTGCAACCGCTTTTCCAAAGTTTCCGTCGGGCGACTGCTACCCAACTGACTCTCTAAAGCCGCTGTGCGCCCAATTAGCGCGTTGAGCTCGCCCTGCAACTGTCTCAAATCTCCTTGCAATTTCTCTCTTTGGGCTGGGCTAACTTTTGACTGGGGAGTGGGTGTAACGGTTGGTGTTGGAAGCGCCGGAATTGGCCTTGCTGGTGCGCGTTTCGGGCTGGGGGTCAAATTTTGAGTTAGGCGCAGCAATCTCTCGGCGATCGGCATTTCCGTGGCGCGTGAGGGGTAAATTTGGGCGATCGCCATCCCCAAAACCCACGCAAAACCGCTGCCTACTCCCAGCAGCAGCAATCGAAATATCAGCGACAGTACAAGCAAGCCTTTTCCCCGCGACTTGGAGGCGCGAGTCGGGGGGATTGAAGGTATTTGTTTAGAAGTTCGCGTCATGTTACCTCCCTCTCGGTGCACATACCAGATTAATTTCGATACTATCCTATCTGATTTGAGATTTGAGATTTGAGATTTTTTCTCCAATCTCAAATAGACAAGATTGCAAAAGTAGCTGGGACGGGATCTCCGGCCCATCCCACAAAAATCTTTCTTTCTTGTGGGATGGGCTTCTAGCCCGTCCTAAAATTTAATTAAAAGGACTTTTGCAAGATGTCTAATCTAAAAAAGAAATCCGGTTTCTAGAAATCTGGGGTTTAGCCGCGCAGCATCTGCTGAGAAACCGGATTTCTAGTCCCCCGCGTGTAAGCCTAAATCTGTTAGATAATACTGTAGACCTTCTGGACAAAAAACCGATGACCGACCCTTTAAATAGCGCCTATCCCGTTCCTTGGGAATGGATTAGTGACACTCACGCTAAGGTTAGTTCAACTAGCGGCACGGGCCTCCGTTACTATCGCAGTCCTTCCTTAGTTTCAACTAACGGCCAATACGCGGCTTACAGTCGAATTGAGTTGCAAGTACAGCCGGAATTAGCCGAGTGTCGGGTTAGTAGCGTCATGTTTGTGGAAAATCTCAAAACCGGGGAACTGCAAACGGTGGCGGCTGCTTCGCCGCTGGCGGAAAGCGGAATGTATGCTAGCGATGACACAGATATGTCCGGGACGATCGCCATTTTAGTGCCTGTTTCTTGGAATCAAGACGGTTCCCGCGTTCTCGCCCGCGAATTTGAAGCGCTGTTCAACTCTTCCGATATGTCCGACTACGCGGTCATTTGGGATAAAAATGATAATTACACTTATACCGTTGCTCCGGCTCGCAGTCTTTACACTCATGCTGTATTGTTGGGTTGGAGTCAAGTTTGTCCCGGACAAGTTCTGTTCCGTGCCGGCAATTTGGGCGATCGATCTTGGCCTCTTTGCGCCGTCGATACGACCGGCCAAACAGTATCTGTCAGCGAAGACAAACCCCTAGTTTTCGGCACTCAAGCCAGCACAGACTGGATCGAACCTAAAACTCGTTTTTAGATATTATGGCGGCATCTTCTTCGATCAGACCCACAATTCTTTTACTTGCAGGTCAATTTTTCGAGCAATTTATTTTGACTCTGCTGCTGACTGTTTTGGCTGTTGTTTTCGGTCTAACAGTTTTTATTTGTATTCGGATTTTTATCAATTGGTTGCAGGATAATTTGGAGGAAAATCGCCATTCTTTTAGAGCAAAATTAGCCAAAAGATCGCGATACTCAACTGCCAATTTTGCCGCAGCTAAAAACGTTTTTTTAGAGCCGCAGTTTGTTGAAAATGATGCAAGTTATACAGCGGCTTTTTGGGGAGGAGAAAGCGAGATTTCAGAACCGCTTGAGCCAGAGATCGTCTGCGAAGATTCAGCAGCAGTTGCCTATCTATACAACCCGATCGCACTTTGGCATGGGCGCTTAATTTTACCATTAAGCGAACAGCGCGAGACCTATGGATCAGTATTTTTTGAAGTAATAAATGCACCAAAAAAATATCAAAGTTTTATTGGAAAAATAGCATTGTTGAAGTGGAGTACAAATCGTCAAGTACAGTTTTTTGTCCACGCCGTCAGTCAAGATATCAGTTTCACTAAGCAAACTCAAAAAAGTCAAAAATCAGGCAATATTCATCCAGATAGATTGAACGGTTGGCGAAATGTCGGCCCTCTAGAAACTCTAGCAGGTAGCAGACGCGAAGACAGCGTGACTGTGATGCTACGCAGGCCAGTGATTGTCATCAACGACAGCAGCAGCGATCGGCAAGAACTAATTATCGATCGCGAACCAGTACAAATTATCGGACGTTTGTGTGCATTGGTCTCAATTTTACAGCGCCAAAAACCCGACAGCGACAAATTTATTGTCCGGCATTTCAGCAAAACATCCCAACAATTTGACGGCGCGGCCGAAATCATTCGGATTCCGCAAGTACAGCCAGATAAAAATGGCATAGCGAGGTCTACCAATCACCTGATCGAACAATCGCCATTAAATCCAGACGGCTGGTACATTTACGGCGAAAGAGACGAAGACAGTATTTTTGTAGTGCAAGCAATCGAGCCCCGCAAAATTGCCCAATTAACACCGGATGAAACACATTTCGGACTGAAAAAATCTCTGGCTTATTTAAGCAGCGAAAACTGGCAAAATACCACCGCTGAAAAAGGACAAGCAAAAAGAGTATTGTTATCGCCAAATGACGCTACAGAAAACACTGCAATCTCCCCTTGGCAAGAAGGAGACATCGGCATCGTGATTCACTGTTTCGGCGGTATCGGTGGCAAAAAAGGCGAATCGGCACCGCTGGGAATTGTCACCGGACATTTTGCTTTTGGAGTAGCAAAAGTTGTGCGCGATCGCTTTACCAGCGAACTACGTTTTGACATAGAATACAAACAAGTTTATGCCCACAACCCCGATGGAATTGTGGCAGGTTCGAGCAAATGGCAAAGTTACATGGGAGACTTGCAGCGCGGCTGGTTGGGCGATCGCCCGGTGTGCGATATTATTTGTAAATTAGACTGTGTGTGTTACGACTACGACTTTGACGGCATCATTTTGTCGCCTTTAACCGAATTAAACCAGCAACTAGATATTATGATGGCGCGCTACCGCAGCGGAGACGGCACCGGTGCAACTTTAGTCACGCCAGCAACTTCTTGCGTCCAAGATTCCAGTCAGGCAATTTACGCGACAATTAAAAAAATTACTGCCGAAGTTGAGTCAAATTCTCAAATTCAAGACTGGCTAAAAACAAATCCTACCCACGCACAAACCGAAAGATTTCATCAGTTAGTAGCTTTGGGAGAGAGTTTAGAAAAAGTATTAATTCCCCTTGGTATTGTCCGTCCAGATTGGCGCAAAAATACGAGATTGGCGGGGATTGATTCGGAACTGAAAAAAACTTTTTTTGCTGGTATCGTGAACTTGATCAAAGCTGCGATTAGTTACCGAACAATGCTACCCAAGCGAACTCAAGATGAAATTGCCAAAATTCTCTTAAAACAGGGAGCATTTTTGTGGATAATTCGCACAAATCAAGTCGGAGGATTTGACCCAGACATTGAGCCGATCGCACCGACAGGAATTTGAATCAGCAATCGGTTTGTAGATGATTCGGCGATTGAAATCGCTACTAGAAAAACCAAGTCTGCCTCCGCAGACTAAGAGATTGAGGGAGCATTTAAGCGGGATTTGGTATCAGTCAACAGTCAACCGTTAACAGTCAACCGTTAACAGTCAACAGTCAACAATCAACAGTCAACAGTCAACCATTACCAAGGAGTGACTGCCACAGTGCCACCCGGTGCAAAAACTACTCGGAAATCAGCCAGCGGTTCCGCAGGTGGCCTGGTGCCAACCGGTTTGTAAAGCAACTCCGACAACGGCGCATCCGCGGATCTCGCGACTGCTGCCGAATTTTCCGACTTATAACCGACAATCGCGCCGTCTTTACCCACACTCACCCGATAAACCAACTCCGCATCAACAGCACGCTGATTCTTCAAAACTCCGTCAATTTGTTGGGAAAGTTTACCCTTCAACACCTCAATTTCTGCCGCATCTGTAATCGGCACGGCTGCTGCCCCAGGGCTGGGCGAACCTTCGGAAACAGGACTGGGCGTGCTTTCCGGTGAAATGCTCGACTGCGGTGTGGACAAGGGTGAAATGCTCGACTGCGGTGTGGCCAAGGGTGAAGTGTCCGACTGCGGCGAAGTGCTCGGAGTTGGTGAACTCGATTCAGCTTTCGGAGTTTTATCCCCAGGTAGCAAACCGTCAGCCGCAGGTGTGGGATTGGGATTCGGCGAACCTGAACCACCCGGATTGGGCGTTCCCAGATTCTGGCCGGCAGCATTGGGCTGTGGTACCGGATCTCTGGGGCGCTGGACTTCGGGGACTGGTACCAAGAAAAACGCCATTGCCGCTAAAGCCAAACTCGACACCCCCACCACCGCGGGCAAACTCCGCTGCGCCAAAGGTTCGGCAGACTTGATATAACGCTTGGAAATTGGGGTTAATTGCAGCGACAATTCCGGTAGCGTCTGAGTGTCGGCAAAAAATTGGTCGATCGCCTCTACCAAGTCAAATAGCTGTACCGTCGTCAAATCTACGACCGCCGACAGTTCTGTTTTTTGATCTATTTGGGTGGTGCTGCCTGTGGAGGCGGGTAGAACGGTCAAACGGTGCGAATTCCCATCAATTCTGTGGAACTGTACCATGCTCAAATTCGGGCCGTAGCGATCGGGATAATGGACTCCGCTCATAAATTCTTGAGCGTAGCTACTGACGGCCCTCACTAAGCTTTCAAAAAACTCTCGTCCCCCTGTCAGGGGCTCTCCAATCCCTGTCACATAGCATTCAGCACTCATTAGTATGGAAAGCACTGGCCGTGTCTCTAACTGGCTGGCTGCCGATCCATCGCTCAACCCTTCTAGAACTAGGGTGCAATTTGGCAGACTGTACTGACGCCTAATAGTCATTGTTACTCCACTTCTCCATCAAACAGGCTAACCCAGAAGCGCTGCATTCCGGCTGTTCCTGTACAAAATAGCAGTTTGCTCAACAAGTTTAAAGCTAGTTCGTCCAGCTTTTCGTCGGAATCATAAGCTACAACTACCGATCGCTTGGGGTTCATGCGCGATCGAAAGTGAGCTCGAAAACGTTCTAAATACTCGAAAAGCACCAAGTTCTGGTTGAGGGGCATATTTCTCGATCGCAACTGCTGCGAATCTAGCAGCAACTGCCGAATTGTCGCAGTTAACTTGCGCGCCATATTACAGGCGATCGCCACCAGCGCCTTTGCCTCCACAACAGTCAGGGAGCGGCGCTGGGTATAGCGTCTCAGCGGGTTAGTATTGCGCATCAGCCAAAAGGCAACCCGATTTTTGATAATTGACTCCAATTCCAACTCCTTCGACACTGCCAGCATTTCTTCAGCACCTCCGAGATACAAGGCCTCGATCGCCAGCAACATCAAATCAATTTGCAATCTAGCCCGGCGGGGACACCCGCCATCGTTCGGCGACAAGTCTGGCAAACTGTCTAAAATCAACGGGTTTGACTCGGTAAGCGAAGTTTCTGACGGCATTAAGATCACGGCAACATCCATTCCAAACAAACTATACGGTTATGCGGGGTCTTTGGCATGACAAATTCTGAACCAAGGACTTCTCAGAGATACTTTATTTTTATCATTCACTTTTAAGTATATTTATCAATCTACCAGCAACCGACCGTCGCAGGCGAGTTCCGGTGGCGGGAGTTCGATCGTCCACTCCCCCGCCCCCGCCGCCGGAGCTTTTTGATTCCTTGCTTCGCCACGCCAGAAGCGGAGAGTCGGAGAGAGACAAAGAATTTGACAATTACCCATTCCCGATTCTCGATTCCCGATGGCGATCGATCAATGTTCCTGCTTCTGGGGTTTCGCCGCCACTTCTCTTTGAGCCGTAAAATCACTAGCCGCCGCCCGATCCGTCAGACTAATTTTTCCCTTGAGGCTTTCTCCGTCCACAATCCCTCGCAGTTTAACAGAACTGTTTTGACCGATCGCTGTGGAGTCGCTGCAACCCTCTAAATTAGGAACCGCACCCGACAAACTCAACCCTTGATTTTCCCATTTCCCAACTAGAGAAGGTTTCTCCTCGGCTATTTTTTCCCGATCGGCCTCGCTGTTACCCGATCGCAAATGACCGCTCAAATAAACACCCGATTGCTCAATTGTCAATACCAAAGCATCAGATTTCAGGCAATCGGGCAAATTTTTAGCATCAAAGCGATAACTTCCAGCAATTGCCGGAGGAGCCTTTAAATTTGTTTCTCCGTAAGCAGTTACTACCTTAAACAGCACGGCAACCAAGGCGATCGAAATACCATAAAATGATAACAACTTGAAATTTAAATTAATCATAATTTGGGGAATTGGGAATTGGGAATTGGGGATTGGGGATTGGGCATTGGGCATTGGGCATTGCTTCCAATGACAACAGTTAACAGTCAACAGTCAACAGTCAACAGTCAACAGTCAACAGTCAACAGTCAACAGTCAACAAACTACCCTTGAGTGAGTACCGACGCTAAGTGCGATCGCACTTTAACGTAACACCGTGCAATCAGCAGCGAAGAATGACACTGCACCGCCAACTCATCAGTATACTGTCCCAAAGTTTGGCGTTCAATTCCCCACTCCCGACTCGTACCCGCAATCGTCAAATCAGCATTAGCAGAAGCAGCAATCACCGCTTGAATTGGCTCAGCAGCCTCCACAATCGGAGTTTCAATGCGCGATCGCACCTCAGCCGGCAACTGCTCCATCACTCGCTGAAACTCGTAACTCAGCTCATTTCCCTCTTCCCCCTCAACCGCCACCCGCAGCACCGTCAAACGGCGTTCTTCGCTATTAACTAACAGTCTCAGCGCCAATTCCAACCCCAAATCATCATGAATATTTGCCGCATAAGGCACTAACAAATTATTCAACTGTTCCCGGCCTCTGTCCACAAAAATTGCTACATCCACCTTAGCGCTGCTGAGAATTTGGCCGACACGTCCTCCCAAACGGTTGCTGCTAAAAGTAGGCCTGTGCCATCCTACCAAAATCAAATCCGCGCGATCGATTTCCGCGATTTGCGCCGTTTCCCGCGCCACATCCTTAGTAACCCGAATAATGGGATGCACGAATTTTCTCGCATCCGGCAATTCCAAACTCTCAATCAATTCTGATAATTTCGAGCGGCGTTCCTGGATAATGCGATCGGCTTCTGCGGGCGTACTTTGAAAGGCATAATCCTCATTTAATTCAATCAAACTCAGAGGATGAACCGCCGCCGACTGCAAATCACTACCACCCGTACCCGCCGCAGGCTGCGCCAGGGCGATCGCCAGTTGCAGCAAACCTTTCTGCGTACTAGGATTAGCAACAGGCACTAAAATTCGATAAGTTGGCAGCAATTTATTGTTGATTTCTGCGCTTTCTCCAGCCATTGGCGAATCTTTTAATTCTGAATCCTCCGAACTCACTTCTGAGATATCTAACCGAATTAATCGTTTTGGATAAGTCCACTCCAACAGTGGCGAAGTCATAAAAGTTGTGACTAAAGCCATAATCACCAACATCGTAAACAATAGCGGCGAAATTACACCCAGAGACAGACCGATATTCAGCACAATTAGTTCAGTCAAACCGCGAGTATTCATCATCCAACCAAGCGCCGAAGCTTCGCGATTGCTAATGCCACAAACTCTAGCAGCAACGTAAGTGCCGACATATTTTCCAATAATTGCTACTCCTAAAACTGCGGCGCACAGCAGCCACAATTCGGGACTGTTGAGCAGACCGATTTGAGTACGCAAACCGCTGTAAGCAAAAAAGATTGGCAGCAGAAATATCAGGACAAAATCTTCGGTTTTTTCAGCTAATTCTCTGGTGAGTCCGGCATTTTTTGGCATAGCCACACCAAGCAAAAATGCACCGAAGATTAAATGAATGCCGATCAATTCAGTAATTAAGGCAGAAGCTACAACTCCCATGTAAATTCCCGCCAGCACTAACTGCGTTAATCTACCCGTACGGTTGTAGTGCTTGGAAAGCCGCTGCAAGAACCAGCGCACTACAGTCAACATAAAACCGATGTAAATTATAGATTCAATAATGGTCGGCAAAGCGCCGATCATCGAGTTAGTGCGCGTAACTGCGATCGCCACCGCTAACAAACACCACGCCGTCACATCGTCTACAGCAGCGCAAGTTAGGGCTAGCGTCCCTAATTTTGTATTTTGCAAGTTGTGTTCTGTAATAATTCTGGCCAGCACTGGAAAGGCAGTAATTGACATCGCAGCGCCTAAAAATAGGGCAAAGGCTGTAAATGAAACGCTATTATTTGAAACGATCGGATACAGCAGCAGTGCTAGGATGCTGCCCAGGGAAAACGGCACTAAAATGCTGACGTGGGAAGTTAATATCGCTATATCTAAATTGTTTTTGAGATACTTGGGATTCAGTTCTAAACCAATCAAGAACATGAAAAATATCAGCCCCACCTCAGACAGCACGTTGAGGAAGGGAACGGCTTCGGCTGGAAAAAGTGCTGTTGCTAAATCTGGTGCGACCAAACCGAAAAGAGAAGGCCCTAGCATAATTCCTGCTACAATTTCTCCAATGACTTGAGGTTGTTTGATCGCTCGAAATCCTAAGCCGACAAGTCGGGAAAGTGCGATCACAATTAGAACTTCCAGCAGGACGAGAATGGGGATGGGCATGGCGTTTTTAGCTTTGGGGTTTTTGCGGATCGAGAAGGGACGGCATTCAGTTGACAGTTGACAGTTGACAGTTGACAGTTGACAGTTGACAGCTTGCCCGCTCGCAAGGGATAAGGGTTGACAGCACTTGACAAAATAAGGAAGAGGATTGGGGTAATAAATAGTCTGCTTTTAATTTCTCCTTAGAAGGGTTCCGGCTTTAAACCAATTCTTTCTGGTAAAGCTGGCAGAATTACCGATCGAACAAAATGAATACAAGCTCGATCGAACTATAAGGCACAAGACACGCACCAACGCCATTGTCTCACAGGCTAACAAAGGCTTTGACAACCTCAAACCTGAATTTTGGGTTTATTAAGATGCGCTTGCTAGTCACTCTAACCGTAGCGTGCGCCCCCGCACCCAATCTACGCACCCGCATCTCACTCAAGCGGGCGCGCACCGGCAGCCCAACCCTACGGATCTAAGATAGTCAGAAAAAGTGGTAAGCCCTGTGATAGACTAGAAAAGTTGTTTAAATTCGCACATCCGGGTTTTCGGGTGTTTCAAGGGCGCAAACCCTCAGAAATACTACCGGGTGGAGGATTAACCCGAATACAGGAGTTAAAAATACAATGCCAGTAGTTAGTTTGGCTCAAATGTTAGAGTCAGGGGTTCACTTCGGACACCAAACCCGTCGGTGGAATCCGAAAATGGCTCCCTACATTTTTACAGAGCGCAACGGGGTTCACATCATCGACCTCGTGCAAACCGCTCAGCTTATGGAAGAAGCCTACGAGTACATGAGAGTGGCCTCGGAAAAAGGTAAAAAGTTTTTGTTCGTGGGTACAAAGCGCCAAGCTGCGGGGATTGTAGCCCAAGAAGCTCAACGCTGCGGTGCTTACTACGTCAACCAGCGCTGGCTGGGGGGAATGCTCACCAACTGGACGACGATTAAGTCCCGCGTGGAACGCCTCAAGGATTTGGAACGCCGCGAGGAAATCGGCGCTCTAGATTTGCTGCCGAAAAAAGAAGCTTCAGTGTTGCGCCGAGAAATGGCCAAACTCCAGAAGTATCTGGGCGGAATCAAAACTATGCGTAAGATTCCTGACGGAGTGGTGCTGGTAGACCAACGCCGCGAGTATAATGCTGTGTTGGAATGCCAAAAGCTGGGAATTCCGATCGTCTCTCTGTTGGATACCAACTGTGACCCAGATTTGGTTGACATTGCGATTCCAGCAAATGATGATGCTATTCGATCGATCAAACTGATTGTCGGCAAGTTGGCTGATGCCATCTACGAAGGTCGTCACGGTCAGCAAGTCGGCGAAGGTGACGAAGACTACGACTACGAAGGTGGTTACGAAGGCGCTGAATACGATGTCGAAATCGAAGAATTGGATGACCCCAATTATGTAGATCCCGACGAAGCAGCCGACGCTGAAGGCGCAGAAACCGAAAGCTAGTATTGCGATCGGCATCTGACACCAGGCAATTAAAAATTAAAGATTGAAAATTAAAAATAATAATTTTTAATTGGACATTTTTAATTTTTAATTGTAAATGGCATTAGTCTCGGTCATTAGTAGATTTCTGACAAAAGCATTCCGCAGTGTTAGCGCCAAAATTAATTCAGGTGCTACAGGTACCAAATCCGCCAGAAGGCTGACTTGCTATTTCTTAACTCTTGTCTAATCATTAACATTAAGACTAATGACTAATGACTAATGACTAACGACTAATGACTAATGACTAATGACTAATAACTAATTTTGATTGGGAACTTAAAGAAGATGGCGGACATATCTGCAAAACTTGTTAAAGAACTGCGCGACAAAACTGGCGCGGGCATGATGGACTGCAAAAAAGCCCTCGTTGAAAACGATGGCGATGTCGAAATATCAATTGAGTGGCTGCGGAAAAAAGGTCTGGCTTCGGCAGGCAAAAAAGGTGGAAGAGTTGCCTCTGAAGGTATTGTAGGCAGCTACATTCACACTGGCGGCCGCGTCGGTGTCTTAGTGGAAGTTAACTGCGAAACCGATTTTGTCGCCCGCCGCGAAGATTTCCAAGCTTTGGTGCGGAATATTGCGATGCAAATTGCAGCTTGCCCAAATGTGGAATACGTGAAAGTTGAAGATATCCCCGCCGAAATTGTCGATCGCGAAAAGGCAATTGAAATGGGCAAGGATGACTTGGGCAACAAGCCAGAAAACATCAAAGAAAAGATTGTTCAAGGGCGGATTGATAAGCGTTTGAAAGAGTTATCTTTGATGGATCAGCCTTTTATTAGAGATCAGAATATCTCGGTGGAAGAGTTGGTGAAACAAACGATCGCCCAAATCGGCGAAAAGGTCGAAGTGCGCCGCTTCGTGCGTTTTGTGCTCGGCGAAGGCATTGAGAAAGTAGAAGCTAACTTTGCCGATGAAGTTGCAGCCCAAATCGGTGCTGTTAGCTAATCGGAAATTAAAATTTAGAACTAAAAATTAAAAATGTGAAAAGCTAATTTTTTGCATTTTTAATTTTTAATTTTTGCAGAACTCATACACTGCGTACTAAAAACCCGGTTTCTAACCAGAATTCACTCTTTGAGTCAGACAATTTGTGGCAGAAACCGGGTTTTTTGCCGATCGTTCTATTTTAATTTTATACGTCCTATTTTAATTTTATACGGGAGATATGGTGGGAGCAAGAGAGCGCATAGAGCAAGATTTGGCAGGACTCGAAGAGGCCTTAGCAGTCTTAAATTTAGAGTTTCGCAGTACCTACGAGGGTTATTTAACTGCGTTGGGACAAGCGGTGCGGCAGCAGTTAATTTTGGCTTGTTATCACCTTTGCACTCAAGCGGTGCCTGAGTCGTTTCTCAAGTTGTCCTTCGACGGGCGGCAGAAAATGCAGCAGTCTGTAAGGCTTTTGGCTGCGGCGTCGGAGGAAAAATTGCGATCGCTGGTGACTGCATCAGAAGCAGAGGAAGAGGAAGAGGACTTAGACAAACACGAAGAGGAAGAAGAGGAAGAAGAGGAAAAAGAGGAAAAAGAGGAAGAAGAAGAGGAAGAAGAGGAAGAAGAGGAAGAAGAGGAAGAAGAGGAAGAAGAGGAAGAAGAGGAAGAAGAGGAAGAAGAGGAAAACAAACAACTTTCCGCCATTAAATATTTATTTTCAGTGGCAAATTACCAGGTGCCAACTGCCAATTCTCCCGAAAGTTTGGCGCGCTGGCAAAATAGTATTGAAAAGTCGATCGCCCAGATGATCAAACTGCTTTCTCGCGATACCAACCGCTTGCTGCAAAAGTCGGGAATCTTGCCCAGTCAATTGCCAGAACAGGTTCTAGAAGCTGCTTCTGGTGCTGAATTGTCCGGCGACAGCGTGGCGGGCCCACCTAACTTATTAAACTTAATCATTGAAACAGATAGCTCACCAGCACCGCCAAACTTGAAAAAAAGACCGGGTACTAATGCTTTGCACATTACAGCGATTAAACTGCGGTTGTCGGAAATAGAGTTTGCTGATGCGGGAACCTCGGCTTGGCGCCAGCAAATTCGCAACCTCTCTGTAAAATTGAACTCCCTCGGCCGCGATTACCAGAAAAAGCAGCGGGAAATGGCGGTGGTGGAGGCTGAGTCGGCTTGGCGATCGAGTTGGTTTGAAGATTAGTCAGTTGTCAGTTGACAGTTGACAGTTGACAGTTGACAGTTGACAGTTGTCAGTTGTCAGTTGTCAGTTGACATAAGGAAGAGCTTCGAGGGAAGAAGGAAGTTCGGCAACCAGCAATGTACGGGATTTAACGGATGCAGGTTCGAGGTTTGAGGGGAAAAACCTAAAGCTTTTAGGGTGTTGAGAAACCAGGTTTATTAGATAAACTGGGTTTCTCAGTTCTCGGTGCTATACTTTTTTTGGTAGGAGCTCTTTTAAACAAAAGTTATGACAACCGCCAAGACTGTAACAACCTTGTTAAATTCCTGAAACATAAGCTTTTATTCCTTCTTCCTTCTTTCTTCTTCCTTCTTCCTTCTTTTATAAATTGATATGACTATCGATCGACCAGAATGGCAGCGATTGCAAAAAGCTCTTTCAGTAGAAGCCGATCGCGGATTTAACGACCTTCAGGGCAGTCAATACCGCTTCAGCGAGTTTCTGGGCCTCAGCTTGAGACAGCTTGCAGGCGCTGTGGCGGGTTCTTCGCGCGATCGAGCTAGACAACTAGCTGCTGAATTTGACATCTACCCTCAGAAGGATCTCGAACAGCGCCAGCATTTGCTCTTGATTACGGTCAGTTTTCTCAGACAAATGGAGCAAGTTTGGGAAGAAAAAACCCAGCACCCGATCGAACAAAACGCTCTTCATACAATCATCCCAGCCGTTTCTGCCCCCCGAACCGCACCCCTGAATACAGCACCCCCAGCAGCCAGCCTGACCCTTGACCAACCGTTAACGCGCGTGACCGGCATCGGCCCCGCCAACGGCAACCGCTTGCTAAAACTCGGTTTAGACACCGTATACGACTTGCTTTACTACTATCCCCGCAACCACATCGACTATGCAAAGCAAGTACGAATTCGCGAGTTAGTAGCTGGGGAAACAGTCACTTTAATCGCCGAAGTAAAGCGCTGCAATTGCTTTTCTAGCCCGAAAAATAAGAAGTTAACGATATTAGAAGTAATTTTAAAAGACAGTACCGGAGAAATTAAAATTAGTCGCTTTTTTGCAGGCCCTCGCTACAGTAATCGCGGCTGGCAAGAATTCAAAAAGCGCGAGTATTGTACTGGTGCGGTAGTCGCTGCTTCGGGGTTGGTGAAACAGGGTAAATATGGGATTACTTTAGAAAATCCTGAGTTAGAAGTATTAGACGATTCCGGCGGTGCGATCGAATCTATGAAAGTCGGCCGCCTGATACCAGTTTATCCGCTGACGGAAGGGGTGGATGCGGGTTCCGTGAGACGATCGATCTTAGCTGCAATTCCCGCCGCGAAACTGTTGTCGGAATCACTACCGGAGGATTTGCGCGATCGTTACGGCTTAATGGGTTTAGCCGATGCGGTGGCAAATATTCACTTCCCGCTCGATCGCGATTGTCTATCCGCCGCCCGCCGCCGCTTAGTTTTTGACGAATTTTTCTACCTACAATTAGGACTTTTAAAGCGTCGCCAAACCCAAAGAAAAGCTCAAGCTAGTGCAGTCATCCTTCCTAGTGGTAAATTAATCGCAGATTTTTACCAAATATTGCCTTTTGCGTTGACAAATGCTCAAGAAAGAGTAATTAACGACATCCTCAACGATTTAGCTTCGCCGCAACCGATGAACAGATTAGTACAAGGCGATGTCGGCGCGGGCAAAACCGTAGTCGCCGTAGTCGCAATGCTAGCAGCAATTCAATCCGGTTATCAAGCCGCTTTAATGGCACCAACAGAAGTTTTAGCAGAACAGCATTACCGCAAATTGGTAGGTTGGTTTAATTTGATGCACTTGTCTGTCGAACTGTTAACTGGTTCAACAAAGGTAGCAAAGCGCCGGGAAATTCACAGCCAGTTAGAAACCGGAGAATTACCTGTTTTAGTGGGAACTCACGCGCTGATTCAAGATACGGTAAATTTCCATAAATTGGGTTTGGCAGTAATTGATGAACAGCACAGATTCGGTGTGCAGCAGCGCGCTAAATTGCAGCAAAAAGGTGAATCTCCCCACGTTTTGACGATGACCGCAACTCCCATTCCCCGGACGCTGGCGCTGACGCTCCACGGCGATTTAGACGTGAGTCAAATTGATGAACTTCCCCCCGGCAGGCAGCCGATTCAAACGACTGTTCTATCTGCCAAAGAACGCATCCAAGCTTACGATCTGATTCGCCGGGAAGTGGCGAGCGGCCGTCAGGTTTATGTGGTGCTGCCTCTGGTGGAGGAGTCGGAAAAGTTGGATGTGCGATCGGCAATTGAGGAAAAAGAGAAACTCGAAAAAAGTATATTTCCTGAATTTAAGGTGGGTTTGCTCCACGGTAGGATGAGCAGTGCTGACAAAGATGAGGCAATTACTAAGTTTCGGGACAAAGAAACTGATATTTTAGTATCTACGACTGTGGTTGAAGTGGGAGTGGACGTGCCGAATGCAACGGTAATGATGATTGAAAATTCGGAGCGTTTTGGACTGTCGCAATTGCACCAGTTGCGGGGTCGAGTTGGTCGGGGCAAAAGCCGTTCTTATTGTTTGTTAATGCCCGGTTCCAAGACTGCGGAAGCTATGCAGAGAATGAAGGTTTTAGAACAATCTCAAGATGGCTTTTTCATTGCAGAAATGGATATGAGATTGCGCGGGCCTGGTCAGGTTTTGGGAATGCGGCAGTCGGGTTTACCGGATTTTGCTTTGGCGAGTTTGGTGGAGGATCAGGAGGTTTTGGAGTTGGCGAGGGCGGCGGCTCAAATGGTAATTGAGAATGATGAAAGTTTGAATCAGTGGCCGGTGGTTCGGGATGAATTGGATCGGAGATATCGCCGGATGATGAGTGGCTCGATTTTGACTTAGATGTACGGTTGAAACCGCTCGGTCTTCTCTTCTCTGAGACGGCGGTTGAAACCGCGTCTACAAAAACGAAGTCCGCCTCCGCGGACTGAATAAAATAATGCAATTTTAACTGCCCGTTCTTCAACCTGCCTCCGCGGACTGAATAAAATAACGTAATTTTAATTGCCCATTCTTCAACCTGCGGAGGCAGGTGCAAGTTTGTGTAGACGCGGTTTCAACCGCCCGGTCTTCAACCCGCGTCGGCGCGTGAGTGTTTGTGTAGACGCGGTTTCAACCGCCGGATCTTCTCTGGGTTATTTTTATGAATTATCCGGGTTGGGGCACTTATTCACCCAAGAATCCTTCGCAGGAATGACGGAGAAGTGTCAAAATTAAAATAGTCCTGCCAAAAACAGGGAAAAAGAAATCCAGCCCGCACTGGCTGGTAAGGCAGCATTAATTCCTCGCTTGTCAAGCTTGCAGTTGGTCGCCGACGGTTCGTCGCATTTAATCTCAACGCTAATTATGAAAGATCTCACTCGTTATCGAAATATTGGCATCTTCGCCCACGTAGATGCTGGCAAGACCACCACAACTGAAAGAATCCTGAAACTGACAGGCAAAATCCACAAAATCGGTGAAGTTCACGAAGGCGCGGCGACGACTGACTTCATGGAACAGGAGCAAGAGCGCGGGATTACGATTCAATCCGCTGCTACCACCTGCTTCTGGAACGAGCATCAGCTCAACATCATTGATACTCCAGGACACGTCGATTTTACGATCGAGGTTTACCGTTCGCTGAAGGTTCTCGATGGTGGCATCGGTGTATTCTGCGGTTCGGGTGGAGTTGAACCGCAATCTGAAACTAACTGGCGCTACGCTAACGATTCTAAAGTTGCTCGTATTGTCTACATCAATAAGCTCGATCGCACGGGTGCAGATTTTTACCGAGTTGTCAAGCAAGTCGATAAAGTCCTCGCAGCTAAACCAATGGTAATGGTTTTGCCGATCGGCATTGAAGAAAAGTTTTGCGGCGCGGTAGATTTGCTGACCCGCAAAGCCTGGATCTGGGATGATTCTGGCGATCCGCTGAACTACGAAATTACCGATGTTCCAGCCGATATGGTGGATGATGTTGAGAAATACCGCGAACAGTTGATCGAACTTGCCGTCGAGCAGGACGATCACCTGATGGAACAGTACCTCGAAGGAAACGAGCCGAGTATCGAAGACCTCAAGCGGTGCATCCGCAAGGGTACTCGCGACATGGCATTTTTCCCGACTTACTGCGGCTCGTCGTTTAAGAACAAGTGCGTGCAGTTGGTGCTCAATGCAGTCGTTGACTACCTGCCGAATCCGATGGAAGTCTCGCCACAGCCAGAAGTTGATCTCGATGGCGAGGAAACAGGCAATTTCGCGATCGTCGATCCAGAAGGCCCATTGCGCGCCCTGGCATTTAAAATTATGGACGATCGCTTCGGAGCTTTAACCTTTACCCGCTTGTACTCCGGTAAGATATCCAAAGGCGACACCGTACTCAACACCGCCACAGGCAAGACCGAGCGCATCAGCCGTTTGGTAGAAATGCACGCCAACTCTCGCGAAGAAATTGACTCGGCTCAAGCAGGCGACATTATAGCGATTGTGGGCATGAAGAACGTCCGCACCGGACACACCATCTGCGACCCCAAAAATCCCGCAACCCTAGAGCCAATGGTTTTCCCAGAACCAGTCATCTCCATTTCGGTCAAACCGAAACTCAAAGGAGGCGAAGAAAAGATGGGAGCAGCGCTCACGAAAATGGTGCAAGAAGATCCATCCTTCCACATGGTGACAGACGAAGAAAGCGGCGAAACCATTCTCAAGGGCATGGGCGAACTGCACCTCGACATCAAAGTGGACATTCTCAGACGCACCCACGGTGTCGAGGTAGAAGTTGGCGAACCACAAGTAGCCTACCGCGAGTCGATCACCAAACGCCTCGAAGACAACTACGTCCACAAGAAACAATCTGGTGGTTCAGGTCAATTTGCGAAAATCGGCTATATCGTCGAACCCGGTGAAGTCGGTAGCGGCTTCGTGTTCGAGTCAAAAGTAACTGGCGGTAGCGTACCGAGAGAGTATTGGCCAGCGGTGCAAAAAGGCTTCCAAAGCTGCATCGATGTGGGCGTCTTGGCTGGTTTCCCTTGCTTAGACTTGAAATTCACCCTAGTTGATGGAGGTTTCCACCCGGTTGACTCTTCAGCAATGGCTTTTGAAATTGCAGCCAAAGCCGCCTACCGCCAATCGGTGCCGAAAGCTGGGCCTCAGTTGCTCGAACCGATCATGAATGTCGATGTCTTCACCCCAGACGATCACATGGGTGATGTCATCGGCGACCTCAACCGCCGCCGGGGGATGATGAAATCTCAGGAAACCGGACAAACAGGAGCGCGGATTAAGGCCGACGTGCCCTTGAGCGAAATGTTTGGTTATATTGGCGATTTGCGTACCATGACATCCGGGCGCGGTCAGTTTTCGATGTCTTTCTCGCACTATTCTCCTTGTCCGAGCAACATTGCTGAGGAAGTGATCAAGGATGCGAAAGAGCGCCAAGCTGCTAAGTAGTGTGTTAAGTGCGATGGCTTCGCCCCGGCTTGCGCCTACGAATAGTGGGATGGCTTCGCCCCGGCTTGCGCCTACGTACTCCACGAAAAGATAGCCAGAAACCGGGTTTTTTCCCTAATCTCATCGCTGCGGCGAAGGATTTCGTAAAAAAACCCGGTTTCTTTGATTTTGGTGCGTCCACGACTGTTAAAATTATCTGCGTTGATTTGCGTTTATTTGCGGTTGCGTGCGATCGGCAGAAAATTTATATTTGCTAAAATACAACTAATAATTCAAAACCAGGCAGGTAGCCATGACAGCCACCCTGATTCAAACCCCAACACCCGGAATTCTGCTAAAAAACATTAGCTGGAAAACTTATGAATCCCTGCTGAATGAGTTAGCCCAACAGAGAGGAATTCGCCTGACTTACGATCGCGGAAACTTAGAAATTATGACTCCATCAGCACCCCACGAAAAGTACAAAAAAATCTTGGGACGTTTTGTAGAAAGCGTGAGTGATGAATTGAATGTTGAAATTTGCAGTTTGGGTTCTCTAACTTGCAGGCGCGAGGATTTGGCTCGCGGTTTAGAACCGGATCAGTGCTACTATATCGAAAATGAGGACGTGGTTTGGAACAAAGAACAAATCGATCTCAATCAAGATCCGCCACCAGATTTAGTTGTGGAAATTGACGTTACGAGTAGTTCGATCGATCGCCTTTCTTTATATGCAAGTTTAGGCGTACCGGAAGTTTGGCGCTACGACGGAAATCGTTTAATAATTTATCAGTTGGAAGCACAGGAATATGTAGAAAGAGATGTTTCTCCGACTTTTCCTTTTTTGTCGCAAGTGGAGATGCTGCGGTTTTTGGAATTGAGGAGGACTACCAAGGAAAATGCTTTGATTCGCTTGTTCCGACAGTGGGTGAGGAGTCAAATACAGCAAGGGGAATAGAAGGGCGATCGCGCAGATCGCCCTAACCGCAAAATCACACCGCTAACTTTTGCGGGCGCTTGCGCCACGCAACTATAGCGCCAAATCCTAACAATGTCGCCAATATCGAAGAAGGTTCCGGTACTGCTTCAGTCTCTCCGATAATAGCCATAGCATCATTGTTGCATTCAAGAATTAAAGAAGCAGCATAACTTCCAACTGGCAGCAGAGATTTATCGAACTTAAACCCGATAGTTTGGCTGCCGCGCGCCGGAAGTACGCCGAGAGCAAGTCCAGCAGCCGCCAATTCTGCATCGCCAACCATCGTAATGTCACCAACTTTCTTTCCTGATGCAATTACATTGGGAATGTGATTGTCCGATCGATAAAAATCTGTTGGGCTGCTGTAGGCACTGTAATAAGGATCGTTCCAGGCTAAATCGCCCATTCCAGCCTCAAAACCAGTCTTATTCTGCAACCCGGCATGGTGATTGTGTAGATTCCACCAACCTGCATTTTCTGTAACCACGCTGGTGGCATTCACGCCGCTGTAAACACCTATTCCGGGCATTTTTGAATCATTGTTGGGAGCAAAGCGAATGCCAAATAAGCTATTAGTATCGTTGGCAGCTTTATAGTTTCCCTTGCCTGAGAAATCAAAGAACAAATCTCCCCAACCAATATTGCCATTGCTAACTGGCAGTCCCTCAAGAGTAGGGCCAGTATTTATTCCCGTTAGAGGCATATTAGCACTAATAGCTACCCAAATACTATTGGTGGTCAAATCATCTTTGACAGCCATACCGTAGATTTCATATTCGCTGCCTCCAAGACTGTCGTTGCTGGGGTCGATCGCATAATTCCACCCCAGAGTTAAAGTTCCAGCAACAGCCGTTTGTTTGGCAGTAGTTCCAAAGAAAATGGTTGCTGTCGTAGCAGCGAGAAGAATTGCAGTTTTGAAGATATTCACGGTAGATGTCCTCTCAAGTATACGGATAATTGCTCGAACCAACAGAGAATGCAAGGGGAAGATAAAACTTGCGCGCGGGTGGGCAGAAACGGGGTTTTTCTCGTGCCTACTCGGTTCAAACCCTCAATCTGCGAAAAAACCCGGTTTCTCGGAGTTGAAGTACGCAAGCAGCGAGAGTTTAGCTACCTAGAGTGGAAAGGGCAATGCGGGCGATCGCCTTCCCCAGGACTTATGCAGAGAAACCCGGTTTCTAGGAAAAATATCGGGTTTGGCAGTAAAGTATCTACTCAGACACCGGGTTTATGGCTCTCGGGGCGCAAATCCTGTTCTTATTTGCTCTTAAGTATTTCAGTACACAGCTACACATGACTCTAAATGTGCAAAAATTCTCGTAAGTACACATTTGTGCAAGGTACTAGCGATGAATCAGATAAGTCAGGAGAAGTTTACCAGGGTCTTGAACGGGTTAACTCCCCAACAACAGCGAGTCTTAGGGCCGTTTCTGGAGGGCGAGAGCGATCAAGCGATCGCCCAATCTTTAAAAATTGACGATAATACAGTTAAGCAACACATTAGAGCAATCTGTAAAAAATTTAGACTCTCAGATGAAACTAATAAATATGCTTCAAAAAGAGGTGATTTGAGAGATTTATTTCGCCGTTACAAGCCGGAATTAGTTAGAGAGGTTACTTCGGTTGAGGTTGGCGAGATTGCTGCTACACCAGAATCAAACCCGGATACACCAACACAAGGAACTCGATGCAGGCGGGTGTGGGGACGCGATCGCCTCATAGAACAAATTCTCGATCGCCTCACCGATTTGCAAGAAGCGCCGATACTTTCTCTGACTGGCGGTGCGGGGTACGGCAAAACAGAAGTTGCCAGTCAAGTTGCCAAAATAGCACGCAATAGAAATCTTTTTGCGGACGTGCTTTGGGTAAAAGCAAGAGACACTGAATTGATAGACAGTTGCATTACCCAGTCAGAACGAAATGAGGTGCTTAATTGGAATAGGTTTCTCCATGAAATAGCTCATCAGC
Source organism: Microcoleus sp. A2-C3 (assembly GCF_036706065.1). Taxonomy (NCBI): domain Bacteria; kingdom Bacillati; phylum Cyanobacteriota; class Cyanophyceae; order Oscillatoriales; family Microcoleaceae; genus Microcoleus; species Microcoleus sp. A2-C3. Next base: position 152,573 of record NZ_JAUBVX010000005.1, read on the forward strand.
TAGATAAATGTCCCACAGAACGAGTTTGCCAGCGCCTTAAAGAAGAAAAACGGCTGATAGTATTAGACAATGCCGAAACTTCGCAAGTCGAGGAGATTGTGACAAATCTGGTGGAAATGCTGAATCCCAGTCGGGTGCTTTTAACCAGCCGCCTGAAAACTAACGCTCCCTTCGTAGGATTGATTGAAATTGAAGGCCTAAACACAGCCTCTTCATATAATTTATTGCAGGATGAAGCAAAATATAAAAACATTCAGGCGCTGTTACAAGCAAGTCCAGCACAACTCGCTCGCGTCCATCATTTATCTCGCGGAGCTCCTCTAGCCTTGCATTTTATCATCGGTCGCGTTTTGGAAGATCGCGCATTAGAACCCGTATTATCAGCATTAGAAGCAGCTAGCGGAGATGTAGAAAAATTTTATGAATTTTCCCTACAAACAGCATGGCAGCGAATTAGCAATTCCAGCAAGAACGTACTCCGTTACATGGGTAATTCTGATGCAGGTGTAACTTGGGAAGAGTTGCTAGGTGCGGGAAGGGTAGAGGAATTAGAATGCCAGCAAGCACGGCGCGAATTGAGACGGTGGTATTTAATTGAAGATGAACTAGATGCAAAAGCAAATCAGCGATATAATTTGCATCCTTGGGTGAGACGCAGTTTGCACGGTAAATTAGTGGATAAGTGGGAGCCATCCCTACAAGAATTGGAACAGATAGTTAAATGGAAATTTGAGATCAGTATTTAAACTGAATAACAACTGGGAAAGGTGATTGTGGCTAAAATCGATCTGGAGATACCTCAAGAAAGGGTAAATGTATTGAGTTTATTGCGACAGTTTGAAATCAAGTGTTCCCGCCAAAACTCGGAAAGCAATCGCTCATTTGATTGGGCTTATCAGCTTTGGGAAAAAAGCAGTGAACAGTTGTGGTTTTTAGGATACTGGAATGATTATTTTAATTGCGGAAATATTGTGCTGAAATCGGCAAAAGCTGTTGGAAATGCTGAGATACAAGCACAGCTTTTAAGCGAATTGGGATGGGTTTGCATGGAATGGGAAGAATTTGCTAAAGCAGAGAAATATTTTCTGGAGTCGCTACAAACCTACGAGTCGATCGCTAATCTAAAACAACAGTGCCGCCTGCTGCGCTATTTAGGTGTGCTGTCACACCGCCAAAGAAAGCTCGATTCAGCTTTGAAATACTACCGTCTGGCTTTGGATATCGCAACGGCTAACTGCACGGTAGCATCTGCTAATGATAACTGGGCTTTTCATGAAGCAGAACTGCCTAATGTTCTGGGAGAATATTATCTCGATCTGCAAGACTTTCCTGCAAGTTATCGCGAACTTAATCTATCCTTAGAAAGATACCGTTCCTTAATAAATAAATATCGCTATTATCAAGCCGATCCGCTGCTTAATTTAGGGCGGTGGCACTTCCTGCAAGGAGACGGCGAGAAAGCAAAACAGTATTATCAAGAATGCCTGCAACTTTGTCAGGAAATGAGCCGCCCTGATACAATGGCTAGCGTACTGCTGAATCTAGCTGAGCTAGCTGAAGCGGAAGGCAATCAAGAAAAGGCGATCGAATTAGCTGCGGAAGCAGAGCAAGTTGCCGGTACTGAAGTCACATCTATACGCGATCGCGCAGCTCGTTTTAGGGAGCAACTACTGAGCCAAAAAAACGCAGCAAAAGGAAAAAGTAAGAAGAAATAAAATTAAGGGTTTCAGTAATAATGAGAAGCCTTAAGTAAAATTCCATCTGGCCATGACAAACTTCTGAAAACTTTATTTAATTTTACTTCAAACTTATTGATTTTGATTAATTTGGCTTTTTACCCAATTCCGAAATGCTTTAACTAATTCTAAATAATCCATTGTTCCCACCTGTTCCAGAAATCTGACAATCTCCAGAATAGCTACACTTGGAAATGCTAAACTGCGATCGCACTCCACATACCCTTGACTCTCCAATCTGTTAATTCTGAGCCGCGAACCATTGTAAATCCACACTTCCGGCACTCCCAGCTCGGCATAAATTTGCAACGTACTGTCGGATCTGCTGGTAATATCAATTTCCACCACTAAATCCGGCGGCGGATCTTGACTCATATCGAGTCTTTTTTTGCCTTTAATTGCACTAACATTCTGGATGTAAAAACATTTGTCTGGTTCTACACCAAGAAGTTCAGGACGTTTGAATGTAGTAGAACCAAGAGGCTCAATTCTCACATCTAATTCTTCTGCTAAGGTTTCAACAAATCGACCCAATACTTCTTTTAAATGTTCATGTTCAGGAGAAGGTGTCATAATTTCCAAATTTCCACGATTATATATTAGCCGGAGTCGCCTATGACTGAGTTCGGCAAGCAAAGTTTCGTAAGTTTGCCAACTGATATTCGATAGCTCGACTATTTGTTCGGGGGCACTGAGAGTTTTAGCAGTCATGGCACTACTTGGGTGAAGAGAGCGATCGCACTTTTAAAGTATATCATATCATCTAAAACATAGGTTCGTAGTGAGGAATTTAGTCCTCTCTTATTTGATGCGGACTGAATTCTTCACTACGAACCACATTACAACTTATTCACCGCCAAAATCAGCGCGAAACTTCTGGACAACTCGATTCAACTCCACCGAATGAGAAGCTTTAAATAAAATACGATCGCCCGCAGCGACAAAATCCATCAAATGCCTACCTAAATCTGCGTGAGAATCCTCCCCCGTAATATCTTCCACCTGCACAAAAGGCAAACCCGCCGCACCCGCAGCCATCGCCGCCGCTTCCTCAAAATCCGCAAAAATAAACAAAGCATCAAGGTTTAAATCTCGCGCCGCATTTCCCACTTGTCGATGAAATTCGATCGCCCTTTCGCCCAACTCCTTCATCGTGCCCAACACCGCAATCCGGCGCTTTCCCGGAGTATCCGCTAACAATCTCAGCGCCGCCAACATCGACTCCAAACCAGCATTATAAGTCTCATCCAGAACCACAACATCCTGCGGTAAATCGTAGCGGCGCGCCCGTCCATCCGGTAACTGCACAGACAAACCTTGCTGTAAAACTTCCCAATCAATACCCAAAACTTTAGCTACTGCCAAAGCCGCCAAATAATTTACAGCATTATGTCGTCCAGCCAATGGCAGCGGCAATTCTATACCTTCTACAGACATGGTATCATTATTAATTAATTCTCCGCACAAATCCCCGCCTTCTAATCCGTAACTTAAAGTTTTCCCCTGCCAAACTTTCGCCGCAGTTGTGATTAATCTGTCAGAATCGTGATTGATAATAGCAATGCTATTAGCAGGCATTTCAGATAACAATTCACACTTAGCTTGGGCGATCGCATCTTCCGAACCCAATCGCCCGATATGCGCCGTTCCTACGTTAGTAATTACGGCCACAGTAGGACGCGCAATTTGTGACAGCAGCGCAATTTCGCCTAGTCCGCGCATTCCCATTTCAATTACAGCATAATTGTGTGATGGCGAAAGCTCTAACAGAGTTTTGGGGACTCCAATTTCATTATTGTAGTTAAATTGAGTTTTAAGAACATTTCCACTGGTTGACAAAACCGCCGCAATTAATTCTTTGGCAGTAGTTTTACCGACAGAACCAGTAACCGCAATTATCGGTATACTGAATTGGTCGCGCCACCAACGGGCGATCGCCTGGTAAGCTTTTAAAGTATCCTCAACCCGCAACAGCGGAAAATCAGGCAATTCAAGCGGCCAATCGCGATCGACTACCGCCGCAATCGCCCCCAAATCACGGGCTTTTGCCACAAATTGATGCCCGTCAAAATTGTCTCCCCGCAGCGCTAAAAATACTTCGCCCCCCTCAATGGTGCGCGTATCTGTGGCAATACCTGTCCCTAAAGCTGTCAGAACGTCCTCAGACAAAGCAGGCAAAAGTACAGTTAAAATTTCAGCAAGTTGAGCGACACTTACGCGACAGACCATATTACCAGCACTCACATTTCAAATCATTATTTTCACAGCTAATCCTACCTCGCCCGACATCCAATTTAACTGACACCAGTTCCAAAAAGAATGCAACTGCTTTCCCCACGATCTAAACTCTGGGAGTCATCAGTCATTCCCATCCCCAATGGTATAAGTGCGCGCTACTGACTAGGATTGACCTTGATACTGGTAATAATAAATCCTCTGACCCCCCAGAAATTATTTAGAACACACCCACAATCTTTATCAAGAATTTACAAAGTTTGTGGTGATTTTAGGCCTTGCTAATTGCAAACAATTCATGTCATGCTGGTGTTGACAAATAGTTTAACTAAGTAAAAAAGATCGATCGGCTTAAGATGCTGACCGCTTCCACCCGTAAGCCTGGGGAGGCGAGAAGCTCGGTTGAGTCAATTCAGGCGCTTCATCTGCCAATTCCCATCTGCCAATGGCGCTTAAAGCTCCTGCCCAATCCTTGGAGGGTTAATCTAAAGTGAACGACTACAACAGACAGAGCCAAGAAGAAGAACAGCTACTTTACAACCACTGGCTGGAGTTGGTACAAGTAGAACAGCCGATCGAACTCATTGACCGTTTTCGCACTTTGTTTATCCACGGTAACGGATATGGCGATCGCACCATCGCTGAAGCACTAGAAAAAATAGCAGCCTCACCATACGCCCAACAAGAATTCAAGTACATCCTCAACCGTTGCTGCCACATCCTGATCAACCGCTGGCAAACATACCCAAGCAAGCAAGCAGCCATCCCAGAATTGATCGCTCTGTTTGAAGAAGCCCCCAAAATATTGGGATACAGTCGATCGCGGGTGGCTCACTCCATCCCCAAATTAGTAAATCAATTTACCGAAAGCGAACAGTACCTCACCCTCCAACGCTTAGCCAAAGTCATCACTCACAGCAATGAAGATAGCAGCAACAGCAAAACCCCCGCCACCCTAGCCCTCGGAACCTTAATTCCCCGATACCCTTACCTCTACAAACACTGCCTCCTCAGCGACGACAGCACCTACGAACAGCAAAAAATCATTAAAAAAATCCAAACTCAAAAGCAACACCGATTTGAAATAGACCTCTCACAATACGTCGCTCACCAAGTGAGAAAAGCCCAAACAGCCCGCCGAGAAACCTCAATGTCCTTCGGTAGGAATATACAAACTATAAAAAACCCGACACTGTTGAGCGACCCGGAATTATTCTTTGCCCTCAAGCAATTTGTCGGAAAAGTAGAAGGAGCCGATACCTACAGACAGCTAGCGGGCCGCTTCATGGCGAACACCAGCACAACTGTGTCCTACAGATCCTTTAAAGACGACTTGTACGAATACCTAATTTCTTCCGTCACTGACGATCGCTACGGCAAACGTCAATTTAACGAAAAACTGTATAAAAAACTACAAAATACCTTTCCCCACAACGATGCTCAGAACTTCAACGAATTTTTAATGATCAGAACTTGCAGCCAGTTATTGAACTTTTTAGTAGTAGAGAGTCCTGCGCGCCCCAACCACTTCGTCTTCATCGACCTAATCTCAAACATCGGGCCCACCCAGACCACAGGTTTGCTGCTGAAAATCGTGCTAATTTGCAGCAAAGTCAAGGCCTACCTAGAAAAGCGGTTGGCAATTTTGTTCGGTCACTACGAATTTTCTACCAGAGAAGGCGTGGTGTGGTTAGTCAAAGCCCTGGAAAACCTGAATCTAGCTTTGAGTACCAATTTCGGCAATCTAGACGTATCTTTCCTGCGGTAGTCGGCCGGCGCCACAACTCTCTCAGATGCCACCTTGCCCCAAACATCACAGGTCAAAATCGGGTTTCTGAATACCCTAAAAAATGGAAATTGAATTAAAACGACTTAATTAACTGCTAAAAGCTACTCAAAAGACGCTATTCTGTGTTAAAATCCCAAGTGTATCAGATTCGGTTGCAGGCTTTGTTCATTGCTACAGAATTGTTTAAAAACTTGCCCTTCTGTATCGGCAGGGGACTCTCCGAAACTGAAATCTTTGCACTGTCTAATTTTTGGAGTTATTCCTCATGTCGATATACGTCGGTAACTTATCCTATCAAGTTACCCAAGAAGACATCACCGCCGTCTTCGCCGAATACGGAACCGTTAAGCGAGTACATCTACCTACCGACAGAGAAACCAGTCGCCCCCGCGGCTTTGGTTTTGTAGAAATGTCAACAGATGCCGAAGAAGATGCAGCAATTGCTGCTCTCGACGGAGCAGAGTGGATGGGTCGCGATCTCAAAGTTAACAAAGCCAAGCCCCGCGAAGATGAAGGCGGCCGGGGCGGCGGCAACCGGGGCGGCGGCGGCCCAGGCAAATTTGGTCGCAGCGGCGGTGGCGGCGGCGGCGGCGGCGGCGGACGTTATTAATTTCCTAATTAATTCCCGAGGATCGAGATTTGAGATTGGAGAGCTGAAATTGGGGATCGAGGCCACCTAGCTTTGAACCACCGTCCGAAAGATTTCCGGCCCGGTTGCTCCCAACCTTTACTCTTTAAGTCTCGCGATCGACCGCATTAAATATACCAAAAAGCCAGGGGACTAACCCCTGGCTTTTTGGTATGAAGATGAGGTTTGAGTCAGAAACAATCTGGGCGAAGCCCTGGGAGTGCCTCTACTGTTTTAATCGTCAGGTTCGATGCTGCTGATCAATCCGTGATTGTTGAGCGTTTCAGCATAAAACTCAGCGTGTTCCAGAGCACAAACAATCACCAATCCCAGTCCATTAGTGTGGGCTTCCATCATCACATTCACAGCCTGTGGCTGAGTCAGACTCGGTACCGTCGCCATCAAAGTCTGCACCACGTACTCCATCGGATTGAAATCATCATTGTGCAGCAGCACGCGGTAGCGTGGTGCAAGCTTGCGGACTGTAGAAGGCTTTTGAATAATTTCGACAGACACTAATCTATACCTCCTGACTTGTAGGATGTTAAAATTTTTGACACTCCCCTACCGTTCGTGGGAGGGGATTCTTCGTTCATAGAGAGAACTTTCTCAGATAGGCTCGCACCTAAAACACTAGAAGTCGAACTGTCAGGAACCCAACTCTAAAGAGATTGGGCTTGCAAGAGAAATCAAGTAAGCCATTCTGACCAGCCTAAGACCTTCGAGGTCTACGTTATTTGGGTCACGACACCCTGTGGATGCGACGCTAGTCCCCTGCCCTGTCGCTAGTGGTTAAACAGTTTCAAGGTCACTGAAGCAGTGCTGCTAGCCTAACAAGCCCTGATAGCATTGACCGACAAGCGAACATCACCCCGCAAGGGAGGCTCTAATCGAGCAAACATTATGCGTACAGGGTTACAAGGTTTGAGACGATAACTGTCCCGTCGAAAGTGCATTACAAAAGTACACCAAACCAAGTAACTCCAAGGCGGTAATGGCAAGAAAGATTCAAGGCGGTTGAAACCGCCGAGTCGTTTTCTTCTCAGGTCTAAAGACTCTGAGTTTCCCACTTACCGAGTATTTTTTATGATAGGGCTTGTATCTCATTAATTTCGGTCAATAATCTTGAGCCGGGATTGCTCCGCTGTGCAAGAGTATCTCACTTTCAGTTATTTTATTGAAATCTTCAAATTCAAGCAAGGTTGTAGCCTGGTCGATCGCTCGCCGTGAACCACACCAAACGCAGATCGGCCGTCCTGGGCTCGTAGCCGCGACCTATCTAGCGCCATAATAATAGAAAGGCAAGATCGGTTAAAAATAAAAAACTACTACCTGTTAACTTCCCAGAACGGACTGAACATTATATGAAACGTAAACCTAACTCCTACAACGACAGAGACAAATTCGGTGGCGACCCATTCCGAGGAGACGAAGACTCCGGCTCATTTGGCGGACAATCGCGACGACAACCTCAGTCTAACAAACCCTCTTTCCTCAATTCCGCCACCCTAGGGATTTTAACAGCCGTGTTTATTCTGGGAATTGGGATTGGGATTGCCTTCAGTTCCACAGCGACAATTAGCCCAGAAAACGTAGCATCCAGGGAATTTATCGATCGCAGCGCCCCGAACCCGGAACTGTGCGTGCAGTTTGGAGCCAGCGCGATGGTGACTGATATGCGCCTCTTCGTTACCCTCAACCCGTTCAACGTCTACATCTCCCAGCCGAGTATGCGTCCCGGATGCGTCCTGCGAACCAATAACTGGGCAATTCTCGAACAAAGAAAACTGATCAACCAAAATCAAGTGCGCGAGTGCAAAAATCGCATGAACACCTTTGGCTTCACCGGCCCTCTGGAAGGTCAACCGGAAATTAACTGTATTTACCAAAACGACGGCGCTAAAAACTTGTTCCTCAACCAACCGGGTTCGACAGCTCCAGCGACAGAAGGTCAAAATTTCTAACGGCGAGGATCGGATTATCGACTGAAAGCAAGTTTTAGCGCAGCGGTTCACCAAAGTCGATAATCCGCTGTTCAGGCGCAGCAGGACGGCGTACAGGGGCAGAACCTACCCCCTTGGGTCGGTTAACCGGAACCCTGACTAAAGGCACATTTATCGGTCGGATTTGGTCGTTTGGAGTTGACTGCCGCAAAGAGTTTTGCTCGTAAGTTATCACCTCAGCCGAGGCTGGTTGGACAGGCGCGATCGCAGCAGTTGAGTTAGAATCTGTCAGAGGTTGATTAGGCGGTACTTGTATTGCAGGCTGTGCTGGCGTTTCGAGAGTTGCCTGATAGGAAGCAGGCTCGATCGATGGACGCAACACCCAGCGATTTTCTCCGACTCTTTGGAATTTAATTTGCTCACCGTTGAAAGCCACTCCTGGAGCCAAATTTACCAAAATTCTGGCGCTTCCTGATGGCAGTTGAGTCACCCCCACGGAATGCACATTGCCTTGCGGGTATAGTTGAGTGACATCAACGCCGATCGTAGTATTGGGCAAATCCACAGCAATTTGAGACGGGTTGAGTAGAGAATAGGTGGGAGTTGTTCCCTCTGGGAGAGTAATTTCTAGCTGATTTGTGGCGGGATCGAACTGCCAACTGGTGATTGTAGAAGCATTGGCTGGTTGCTGTGTGATTTGCACAGTCGCAACTGTGGTGGCTGCTGCTATGCTCAGGGCGATCGACACAGAGCCGAACCATGAGCGTAAAATACACTTAGCAGTCAATTTGTGTAAGTCTGCCCAAAATTTCGGCGGTAATTTTTGGTATTGCATGGGTGCTGGGTGAAAGTTGAGATTTAACATTAATTGTTCAGTTGACAGTTGACAGTTGACAGCACTTTACCTGGTAGGAAGAGGATTGAAGCAATGAATAGTCTTATTTTAATTTCTCCCTCAAAGGGAGAGGCTTTAAACCAATTCTTTCTGGTAATTTCGGAATTGTCAGTTAAAAAAAAATTACCTAATGCCAACAGATACGCATTCATAATTATTTTTTCCCCTTCCCCTTAAACTAGCATAATTGCGCCACAAACACCCGAATTAAAACTGGTAGTAGTTGCCCGAAGCAGGAGTAATTAACATGAAAAAATTAACTAAATGGAAATTACTGGAATCGCGCAGTTAGTTGCGTAGTCAGAACTTTAGCCCGCATTCAGTAGAGGGCTAAAGTCCTTAATACTAACCTTTCTGAGATTTGTATTACCGAGAAACAGTCACAAAATCCAGAGCAGTAATCGCATTGTTAGCCCCAAAAACATTAGCTAAAACCTCACCAGTAGAGGCTAATTGCAGGACGGTGCCGTTCGCCGTGGAGTTAATTTGCAACTGAGCAAAACTCAAGCCACCAGCTAAAGCAAACTTGTCGATTCCTACTTCAAAATTGAGGACAGTATCGATACCACTGTTGCTATCTAACACAAAACGATCGCTCCCACTAGCTCCAATTAAAGTATCCTCTCCGCCGTCGCCAAATAGCCAGTCATCCCCTGCACCCCCGTTGAGAATGTCGCTATCTTTCCCTCCGTAGAGAGTGTCGTTACCGTCATCACCGTTGAGAGTATCTTGGCCTTCATTGCCGTATAAAAGGTCGTCGCCGCTGCCACCGTTGATGCAGTCTTGCTGGCCGTTTGCGCCCACGGGGCCTCGCTCGTTTTCCCCGCGATCGCCAAAAATGGTATCATTGCCATCATCGCCGCACAAAATATCGCTGCCACCATCGCCGTACATCAAGTCATCGCCGGCATCTCCGTGCACCAAATCGTCATCCTTGCCGCCGTGAACAGTATCGTTACCAAAACCGCCGCCGAGAGAGTCGGAACTCTCACCGCCGTTGAGATAGTCGTTACCGTCGCCCCCAAACAGCAAGTCGCGGCCGTTGGCATCGCTGACTAACTCGTTTTGCAAGCCGCCGTAAAGCGAATCGTCTCCCTCGTCGCCGACAAGGGTGTCGGAACCGAGTTCGCCCCAAATCAAGTCATTGTCTTTGCCACCGTAAGCTAAATCATCGCCTTTGCCGGCAAAAATGCTGTCGTTACCGCTACCACCGCCGATGATGTCGCCACTATCATTGCCGAAAATTAAGTCGCCTTCAGATGTGGCAATTGTGGTCGCAACAGCAGTACCGTAGTCGCCGATGATGGTATCAAAACCTTGATTGCCGTAGAGAGTGTCGGAACCAGTTTCGCCAAAAATGCGATCGCCCCCTTTGCCTCCATAGGCCAAATCCCGGCCGTTACCACCGAGCAAAGTATCGTCACCTTCTTGGCCGAATAGTAAGTCATTGCCATTGCCTCCAAACAGCAAATCTTGCCCGTCTGGGTCGCTATCTAGGGAGTTGAGGACGCCGCCGAACAGCGAATCGTCCCCGCTGTCGCCGTAGAGGCTGTCACGGCCCTTATCGCCGAAAATTACGTCTCCCTCTTTGCCCCCGTAGGCGATGTCTGGGCCTTTGCCGGCGAAAACAATGTCGTTGCCTTGATTACCAGCGATCGCATCCCCTGCTTCGCCACCGAAAATTACGTCGCCGTCATTGCCCGTGAGGTTGATGTCGTTGCCGTTGTCGCCGACGATCGTATCCTCACCGCGATCGCCAGACAATAAGTCCGCACCGCGATCGCCAAAAATGCGATCGTTTTGTTTCCCGCCGAACACCACATCATTTTCTTTGCCCGCGTAAACGATATCGTTGTCCTGATCGGCAGCGATGAAATCTGCCCCTTGGTCTCCGAAGACGATATCGGCGCCGCCTTCACCTAAAACAATGTCATCCCCAGCTTCGGCAAGAAACAGTTCGTTAGCGTCGTTCCCGCTTAAATAGTCATTTCCGGGAGTGCCGAGGATCGTGTTTTGGATGTAGGTGAGTTCTACGGCGTTGGAGTCGAAGTTGAGTATTTGCCCTGTCTGGGGTTGGATAAATGCGATCGGGGCCAGCAAGGGCAGTGGTTGGCAACCGCAGCCAGTATCCGGTTCGGGAACTCTGCCGAAAATAGGCGTCGTAGTCGGCGTCGTAGTCGGCGTCGTAGTCGGCGTCGTAGTCGGCGTTTCTGTTTGCCCGGGTGTTGGCAGAATACCGCACACAGTGGCAACCCCCAGACTTGTAATGCCGAGGTTGTCCGTAGCGCTATAGGTGAACTTGGCTCCTGTGAAACTGCTACTAGACTGAAAAAACAACTGGGTAATTTGATCCGGCGTCAAAACTTGACCGGGTGTAACCGGGACTCCGCCCTGGGTTGGGTCGCCCAAGAACAATGTACCTTCATTGGGTGGCAACAGGGTGTTGATGGTGAAGGAAACAACCGTGCCGTCGTGGTCTGTTCCTCCCAATCCGGTTATTTTGGCGTTGCTTTCCGGCAACAAAGTAACGCTGGAGTTGTTGGCTACTGGCGGTTGGTCAACTTTAGGCGGAAACAGGTTTACTGTCGCAGGGGCGGGACTGATGCCACCGCTGTTGTCCGTGGCGCTGTAGGTAAAGTTTGCCCCTGTGAAAGTGCCCGCCGACTGGAAGAACAACTGGCTGATTTGATCTGGCGTCAAGGCTTGACCGGACGTGACCGGCACTCCTCCTTGAGCCGGGTCGCCCAAGAACAGGACGCCTTGATTTGTTGGTGGCAGGGTGTTGATGGTGAAGGAAACCACAGTGCCGTCTGGGTCTGTTCCTTTGATTCCCTTGATGGGTATGGTGCTGTTGGGCGGTAATGTCGTGTTGCTGTTGTCCGCTACCGGAGGTAGGTTGGCGGGTTCAGTGGTCGAGCTGACGGTGGTGATGACAGTGGCATCGGGTTGGGAACCGTTGTTGTTGTTGGGGTTGGGGTCGGAAGTGGTCGATCGGCTCTGGGATATACTTTTGATGCCGATCGCTGGAACAACTAAAGTTACCTGGCGGTTTGTGTTGCTGCCGCTAGCCAAACTGGGAATAGTTGGGAAGGTGACAACCCCTGTAACTGGATCGTAGGTGCCGTTATCGGACACCTTGACTCCCGTTAAACCCGGAATGATGCTTTCAGTAATCACTACGTTTTCAGCAGCATTCGGTCCATTGTTGGTGGTAGTTATAGTATAAGTAACTGAACTACCAGCAGTCGTAGATGTGAGGCCAGTCTTGGTAGTCACCAAGTCTGCACTACCAGTGACAGTAACCAGAGAAACGGCGGTAGTGACTTTGGCGGCGGCAGAGGAGCCGTCATTATTGCTGAGGTTTAGGTCGGGAGTAGTTGATTTGCTGCTGGAAACATTGGTGATGCTGCCACTGTTGGGGACTGCTAAAGTAACGGTACGGGTAACGCTTTGACCAACGGTCACGCTGGCGATCGCCGGAAAATTAACTACTCCTGAGATTGGGTCGTAAGTGCCCCCCTCGGAAGCCAAAACTCCCGTTAAACCTGGAACAATGCTGTCGGTGATGGTGACGTTGGCCGCGTCGCTAGGCCCGATGTTTGCCGTAGTAATTGTATAAGTGACAGATTGCCCCGGCTCTGCCGATGTGAGTCCGCTTTTAGTGGTAACGATGTCGGCACTAGCAAGACTGGGGACTGTGCCGATCGTAGTGTTAACACTGGAATTAGGGTTTGTACCGTCGTTGTTGCTTGAGGTGGGGTCGGGAGTAGCTGAGCTGCTTCTTGCCGTGTTGCCGACGGCACTGATGCTGGCTGGGGCGATAAAGCCGATCGTCCGATTGACTGTAGTGCCATTGGCGATCGCCACAGCCGGGAAAGTCACAATCCCGGTAACTGAGTCATAGGTTCCACCCTCGGATGCTGTGACTCCTGTTAACCCCGGAATGATGCTGTCAGTGATGGTGACGGCTTCTGCGGAACTAGGGCCATTGTTGACTGTGGCGATCGTGTAGCTGACTGTGGCACCAGCAGTAGTAGCTGTGGGCCCACTTTTGGTGGTAACAATGTCAGCAAGAGCACCGATCGTAGTGTTAACACTGGAATTAGGGTTTGTACCGTCGTTGTTGCCCGGCGTGGGGTCGGGAGTGACTGAGGTGCTTCTTGCCGTGTTGCGGACGGCAGTGAGGGTGGGTGGGGCGATAAAGCCGATCGTCCGAGTGACTGTCTGGGCGTTGGCGATCGCCACGGGGCCGAAGCTAATAATCCCTGTCGTTGGGTCGTAGATGCCCCCGTCGGATGCCGTGACTCCCGTTAACCCCGGAATGATGCTGTCAGTGATGGTGACGCCTGCTGCGAGACTAGGGCCATTGTTGACTGTGGCGATCGTGTAGCTGACTGTGGCACCAGCATTAGTAGCTGTGGGCCCACTTTTGGTGGTAACAATGTCAGCGCTGGGAGTGAGTGTGGTGGTAACAGACGAGCCGGTTGGAGTATCGTCTTTGTTCGTTGCGGAGCCGTTGTTGTTGGTGAGTATCGGGTCGGGAGTCGCTGAGCTACTCTTAGCCGTGTTGCTGATGGTGGTAAGGGTGACTGGCGGGACAAAGCTGACGGTTCGCCTGAGAGTACCTGCATTTTCCAGCGTCGTCACTGCTGGGAAGGTGACAATGCCCGAAACAGGGTCGTAAGTACCGCCCTCCGATATACTCACTCCTGTTAACCCCGGAATGATGCTGTCACTGATGGTGACGTTAGTGGCTGGGTCAGGCCCGTTGTTGGTGGTGGTCAGGGAGTAGGTGACGGTTGACCCCATCGCACTGGTGAGAGGGCCACTTTTGATAGTAACGAGGTCGGCAACTCTATCGGCGACAGTAGTCAGAACTCTACTGATGGGCGTTGAACCGTCGTTGTTGCTGAGATCGGGGTCGAAAGTCGCAGCAGTGCTGGATGCAACGTTGGTTAATGTGCCGCCGCTAACTAAATTAGGTGGCAAACCAACTGTCAGCGTATAAGTGACGGTTTGACCGACATTGAGAACGGGAATTTTCGGCCAGGTGACATTCCGCGTGACGTTTGAGTAAGTGCCGCTGTTCGAGGCAATGACAGTAGGAACTGTTGATGATGACGGAATTAATTCCTCTGGTATTTGGTCTAGAACCAAGACTTGTTCAGCGGGCGCTGTCCCCCTGTTGGTGGTTGTGATGGTGTAGGTAATGCTACCCCCAGGCTTGACGGATTGCGGCCCATTCTTGATCGTAACAACGTCAGCCGAGATACTAGGAGGATTGACAGTTTCAACTACCAGGTTTTGAAGTTCGTGAAGGTTGTTGGCGCTTCCTGTGGAACTGCCAAAACCAAATTTGAAAGTAGGCGGTATTGGGATTCCGTTGGTGATTGCCAAGTTGCGAATGTCGATCAGAGTAGTTTCGTAGCTGCCGTTAAGATCCGTATCAAAGGCAACGGTGAGGCGATTGGGATTGTCCCGATCGTTAGAGGGATTCAGTGTAACTTGAACGGATCTTTTCGCTGCCGTGCGATCGGTCGTGATCGTATTGCTAAAGTTAAAATTGGGTTCGGTGAAGTCAATACTGGTAGGAATGTTATCGATGCCCAAGGGAGCAAATGCTTGGGTTAAAAACGGGTAATTATTCTCTTGCCTGCCTCTAATTGTTACTGAATCCGGTCTCACCAAACGCGGATTGGAGGAGCCGGGAACCGGATCGGGAGACGGGCCAGCTCGCCCTTCCGTCGGTGCTGAATAATTGCCAAACTCGTCAAAGCCAACGCCTAAATAACCTCCCTCAATACCGGGTGTGGCCACGGTTCCATCTAGTCGTTGAGCGTAGCCCAGAGAACCGCCATAACCCCCTGGCTTGTCTGGCGATGCAGTACCGTTAATGAAGAAGAAACCAATGCCGTCCCCAGGCTGATTGCCAGTAAAATAACCCACGGGTTCATTAATTTGCCGATTGGAACCGTAGGAATAGAAATCAAACCTGACAATCAGACCGTCGCTTGAAGGAATGGGGTTGTTGTAGAGGACGAAAGCCTCCCGCCTGTCTTGTGATGCTGGAGTTAATTGCAGAACGCCATTGCCAGGAATATCCCCACCTAAAGCCGGAAGTAAGCCTGATACTGTTCCTCCAGTGATGCCTGGTATAGATTGCAAGTTAGCTGGAATCCCGCTAGTCGGATCGTACAGCACCCCGTTAGTGCCTCGGTAGAGCCAAGGCCCCTTCACTGTCGAGTTCTTGAAAGTTTCGTTAACTAATGTGCCGAGCACGTAAGTGTATGCTTCGAGCACTTCTTTTTCAATGGCAATGCTCGCTTTTATTTCCCCGATCGCAAATTTTAATTCCCAATCGCCGCCTAGTGCCGCACTCCCCGTCAAGCCGTCGTTCGCTGCAATATCTGCACCAGTAATTTCGTTCAGCCGCCGCACGAAGGCTTTGCCGCTTTCTCCCGCTGCGACGCTGCACCCGAATAACAAGATATCTCCTCTCTCGCTGAGGGCCTTTCCCCACTGCTGCAACAAATGGCTGTAGGTTTCTAAGTTGTCTCCGCTGAGTTCGATCGACCCTAGTTGCACTCGGGCTTCTCGACCGTGAGACACTATCTGAAGGCTTTCTAAATCTCTGCAATTAGCCAGAATTCTAGTAATTTGCTCGACTCCATCCCGTGTCGAATCTAGTACAAATACCTCTGTATCGGCTGTTGCTCCTCTTGCCAAGTTGTCGCAGTTCTCTACTCTCGAATCGATGAACAGTAAATTTTTTACAGTCCCGGCTCCCACCGACTCGGTGAAAAGCAAAAATTCTCTGTGGGGCTGCCCAATTCCCGCACTGCTACCGGGTTTTTTGGACAGGAAACACTCCTCTGCTTTTACTTTTTTTATTTGTTTTTCATGAGGATCAGTTGCTGTCATTGGAGATTTTTTGGTAGCAATGCTTGCGGTGGTGTCACCTGCTTTGTGGGTTGAGAAAATTGGTTGGTTACAGATGGTTCGCATGGTAGAATGACCTGACTGATTGTATATAATATGCCCAGTTTAAGATAATAAAAGCCGCCTCTTTACAACGTTTAATTGCAGAGCTTGAGGCTCTGGTGCTTGACTGCCAGAAAGAGGAATAGGCAAATTTTATCCATCACAAAGCTGTGCTATCTTGCTATTTGATAACATTGCAAAGATCGCCGATGCAAGCGCTAAGGATTGAGAGTTTAAACCCCCACAATCTATCTATCGAGTGATATTTTGCCTTCGGCTTTGGGCTAAGGAGTGTATCTGTTACACGCAGATGTTTTACATCCCGCCGTAGATAATCACAGAAATGCTCAAAAATTTACTTGATGAGGTTTTCTGTAGATCGTCTAATGCACTTTAATTGCAGAGAAATTTCACCATTTCTGGATGCAGAAACAGGGTTTTATGGACGAAAAAAATTCGTTCCAGCCCTCGCTACCAGTAAAAAGCCTACTGGTTGAGCGAAGTCGAAACCCCGTTTCTTTGGTTCTGGTGCGCCAGCCCTGTTCACAAGAGCAACCAGACCTTTATTAGGGAGGAAATTACTAGGGAGTGCTGGCCGTAACATAATTTGGCCGGCAGTGACCGAGGTGTTATTTAATTGAAATATACATACCCTGTATCGACGAGGCGTCTTAAAAATTTATGAATTGTAGTCTGGAGACAACAATCAAGGTTTGAGACTGCTTTGCTGCGATCGCAAAAACAGAATATTGTCGCCCACCAGCAACTTCTCAAATTGTCACACTTAGAGTCTAGCGGGTTTTTGTTTGAGGTAAATCAAGAAGGACAATTGTTCGTGCAGAATTTTTCATGATGTTTTGGAGAAATCGACTTGCAAATTTGCCTGTCAGCTATTTGCGATTTTTATTCGCTAATTTTTTTAAGGGCAGGAGTTACGCTCAGGAGACGATAAGCCTGATTTATTCCTAGATTTCTGGCCCCCCAACCAAGGTTTATCGTCTAAACCTGGTTTCGGATCGTAAGTCCTCAACTAGAAAAACACTGACTGTAATCCCCCAGTTACGGCAACTGTAACCCAGCAATACTGCTCGATTAGGTTTTTATTGCTGAGTTTGGGCGCGGCTCGTTTTGAACAAGCTCCAGCAACAATCCTTACACGTAAGTATATATTAACTTATTGATGACTACATCCGCAAATATGCGTATATACAAGCCCCAATACAACCTATATCTTTTCACCGCGAACGTCAAGAGTTCTGGCTTGGTAGTACCGACAATCTTGACAGGGCCCAGCAGGATTGACAGCGCAGCGAATGTAATTAGAGCGGGCGTTATACTCGCAAGTGATATCGCCGATCGGATAACCGAGACCTTCTACGTAAGTGCGATCGCCCATTGCTAGTTCATTTCGCAGCGGTCTATTTGCTACCGCAAGTTGTGCCGCCGCAATTCTGGCGCTGGCTTGACTTTGGGCAGAGCGCATCACCCACAAAGACACCAGCGACGGAGCTAAACCTATGAAAATAATCAGGAGAACTGTAAACACATTTTCAGAGCTTTTGTGGAGAATATTTTTTTTAATTTAGATGATCGGCAACAGAAAATTATCCCCGAAGAGACGGTTTTAAATCAGAAAAGTTCCCGGAAAAGTCTCAAACTATGCCTGTGCGTTAACCGTTTGCTGGCGATCTATGGCGATCCATGAGGAGGTCGATCGCTGTTGGCGCCGATGAGGGGTGTTCTGGATAAGTTTGTAGTCAGGAGTTTAGGCATCATAAAAATCGGATAACTTTAGTCCTCACTACAAACGGAAGATCGGTTATTTTAGAGATTTAGATATGAGAAACCGGGTCTAGATCAAAAACAACCAAGCCCGAAAATGGCGCAGCTATTGTTTGAAAAACCCGGTTTCTATCAACAACAAAAACGGTTAAACCTTAGCAACCTCCCCCGCTAAATCCATCAACGAACCCGCACCTTCCACCTTAGCAACATCCAACAAAGTCTTCAAAACCGAATCGGGATTCAAACTAATCGAATCAATTCCCAACTCAACTAAGAACCGAGCAAACTCAGGATAATCGCTGGGGGCTTGGCCACAAATCCCTATTTTGCGATCGTACTTCTTGGCGGCTTTAATCGCAATTTCTATCATCCGCTTGACAGCTTCATTGCGTTCGTCAAAGATATGCGCGACTAAAGCAGAATCGCGGTCTAATCCTAATGTTAGCTGAGTTAAGTCGTTGGAGCCGATCGAGAATCCGTCAAAAACCTGGGCAAATTCGTCAGCAAATATGACATTGCTGGGCAATTCGCACATCACATACACCTGCAAGCCATTTTCGCCCTTAACTAAACCGTGTTTCGCCATCTCGGCCAACACTTTTCGCCCTTCCTCCGGCGTGCGACAAAACGGAATCATCGGAATCACATTTGTCAAGCCCATTTCGTCGCGAACTCGCTTCAACGCAACGCATTCCAAAGCATAAGCTTCGCGGTAATTCGGGTCATAATAACGAGAAGCGCCGCGCCACCCGATCATCGGGTTTTCTTCCTTGGGTTCAAACTGCCGCCCTCCCAAAAGATTAGCATATTCGTTGCTCTTGAAATCGCTCATCCGCACGATGACTGGATTTGGATAAAATGCGGCGGCAATTGTGGCAATTCCGTGGGCTAGTTTGTCGGTGAAGAAATCGGGTTTGTGTTGGTAAAGCGCTGTCATTTCTGCAATTTCTTCCTTGACTGATTCATCGGTTAATTCGTCAAAGTGAATCAGTGCCAGCGGGTGTGCTTTAATGTGATTGGCAATGATGAATTCCAGCCGCGCCAAGCCTACGCCGTCGCAAGGAATTGCTGACAAACCAAAAGCTTCTTCTGGATTTCCCACATTCATTAAAATTTGAGTGCGGGTGCGGGGCAAATTCTCGATCGCAGTTTCTTGAATTTCAAAAGGAAGCAAACCGGCATAAACTTTGCCTTCGTCTCCTTCCGAACAAGAAACAGTGATTTCTTGATGGTTTTTCAAGATTTGGGTGGCGTCGCCGGTGCCGACAATGGCGGGAATTCCCATTTCTCTGGCGATGATCGCGGCGTGACAAGTGCGGCCGCCAGAATTGGTGACGATCGCACTTGCTTTTTTCATAATCGGTTCCCAATCCGGGTCTGTTTTGTTGGTGACAAGAACTTCTCCTGATTGAAATTCAGCGATTCTGTGAACATCTAAAATCACGCGGGCTTTTCCTTGTCCGATGGCTTCGCCAACGGCGCGTCCTTTTGCTAAAACTGCACTGATACCTTGCAATTTGTAGTTGCGTAAAACTGTAGCCGACTTTTGAGATTGTACTGTTTCGGGTCGCGCTTGGACGATAAACAATTCGCCTGTATTGCCGTCTTTTGCCCACTCAATGTCCATCGGGGTATAAGTCCCGCGCACTTTGGAGTAGTGTTCTTCTATGACTACTGCCCACTCTGCTAGTTGCAGAATTTCATCATCTTGTATGGCAAATTTATTTTTTTCGGCTGCGATCACCGATACGTTTTTGGTGTATTTAGAACCGCCGATATCGTACACCATTTTGAGTGTTTTGCTGCCGAGGCGTTTGTCTAAAATCGGGCGAAAACCTTGTTTTAATGTTGGTTTAAAGACGAAGTATTCGTCGGGGTTGACTGCGCCTTGGACGACGTTTTCGCCTAATCCGTAGGCGGCGGTGACTAATACGGCGTTTTTGAATCCGGTTTCGGTGTCGATGCTGAACATGACGCCGGAGGATGCTAAGTCCGATCGCACCATTTTTTGCACGCCGACAGATAAGGCGACTTCAAAGTGGTCGAATCCCCGCTGTTGGCGGTAGGAAATCGCTCTGTCGGTGAATATGGAGGCGAAGCATTTGTGACAGCATTCGAGGACGCCAGCGCAAGCTTGGACGTTGAGGTAGGTTTCTTGCTGTCCCGCAAAACTGGCGTCTGGTAAGTCTTCGGCGGTGGCGGAGGAACGCACTGCTACGTCTGTATTCTCGCCGTAGCGATCGCACAGTTGATCGTAAGCATGGGCGATCGCCGTTTGCAAGTCTTGCGGAAACTGTGTATCCAGAATCAATGCCCGCGCTTGCTTGCCTTTTTGTCGCAGGTTTTGGAGATTTTCTACGTCTAAATCGGCAAAAATTGCGCGCAATTTAGCTTCTAAACCCGCTGATTCGATGAAGTCGCGGTAAGCGTGTGCTGTAGTTGCAAATCCGTTGGGGACGCTGACTCCTTTGGGGGTTAACTGTTGAATCATTTCCCCCAATGAAGCATTTTTTCCGCCTACTAATGGGATGTCGGCGATGCCGACTTCATCAAACCACAATACCAAGGCTTTGTCTTTGGGAATTAAAACTTGTTTTTGTTGATTTGCTAAATTTTCCAGCATTGCTTTTTTCCTCTCAACTTCAGCTCAGTTCGGTCAAAGGACAGCAAACAAATGACAGCAAACAAATGACAGTAAACAAAGGCCTGTCAATGTCTTAACGTAGTTTTGTTGCAAAAATTATCGAGTTTTTTTCTGAGGCTGTATCCAGCAGAGTTTTTGATTGCCTCTATTTCAAGAATATCACTTTTTTGCTAAATAGCAAGACCTGTGGAGAAAATTTATTTGATTGCAAAAAGTAAAGAAATGGTAGCGGGGAGTTTCTGTAAGCTATTATAAAAAAACAAGTAGTAAAAATGTGCAGGTTGAACATAGTTCCTACCGATTTTTTGCGCTGCGCAGTGGTGCGGGGATATTGCTCGGATTGCGTTGATAGCGCAATCTACGGGCAACAAAGGGTCGGTTCGAGGAGGGCGATCGGTTGTCCGGGGCGATCGCCCAAAAAACACAACCGAGCAGCTTGGGTTCCCAGAAAAAGCCGAGATTCTAAAAACCGTAAAAGTTTTACCTGTGAGTGGGTTTACCTACTGAAAACACAAACCCAGTCGATGTAGAACATTGTAATTGTTTAACCAAATAATTTTTCTGTGTTTGCTTTCGTTTTTTAGGGCTTAAATTCTTTGTATGCTATAATGGTTATCTCAACTGCCTTATGACAAATAAGAAGGTATATGATATCAGTTTTGAGCCCAGCCGCAAAGCGAAACGGCTTTAAAATTCTTCTCGTAGAAGACAATCAAGCCGAAGCCGATCTGATCGAAGAATTATTATTAGAAACAAATGTCGGCAGAGCTAAATCCCAAAGGCTGTCAGTAAGCTGTACAGACCGTCTCAGCAAAGCGCAGCAACTTTTGCTCGGCGAACATTTTGATGTGATTTTACTAGACCTTTCGCTGCCCGATAGCCAAGACTTAAGTACAATTGTCAAAATACAAGAATACAGCCTAAATACTCCGATCGTCGTACTGACGGCCCGCAACGATGAAAAACTCGCCGTGCAGTCAATCCAAGCCGGAGCTCAGGATTACCTAATTAAGCGAAAAATCGACAGCGAAGTGTTAATGCGATCGCTCCGCTACGCAGTCGAACGGCAGCACAACCAAGAAGCTTTGCAAAAAAGCGAAGAAAAATATCGCTCGGTAGTCGAGAATTCCCTCGTCGGAATTGCGATTATTGCTCCTCCAATTTCCCCCTCCGAACCCGAAAAATGCCAGTGGTTGGAAGTTAATGATGCTTTGTGCGATTTGCTCGGATACGAGCGGCAAGAAATTCTGCACCCAAATTGGGATCAGTCGGGTTTTCCTGAAGACAAAACCGCCAGTTTAGAGCAGTTAAATAAAATTTTGGCAGGACAGAGCGAAGGCTATGTTTTAGACAAAAGATGGCGCAAAAAAGACGGAAAAATAGTTTATACGAGAGTTTCCCTGCGCTGTATTCGCGGCCGAGACGGCTCGATCGACCGGATGATTAAAGTAATTTTAGACGTGAGCGATCGCTATCGCTACGAAGCAGAACTAAAAGCATCAGAAGAGTTTTTGAATCACACGATCAATGCTACTCCCGACCCAATTTTTGTCAAAGACGAGCAGCACAGGTTTGTCCTATTAAACGACGCTTTTTGCGAGTTAATGGGAACAGGGCGCTCGGAACTAATAGGCAATTCAGGCTATGACTTTTTGCCCCCAGCAGAAGCCGATTTTTTTGAGCAACAAGACGAGCAAGTATTGCAAAGAAGCATTCCTGAGCAAACGGAAGAGACTTTTACAGATAGCGCAGGGCAAGAACGCATTATCTCTACTAAAAAAACAGTCTTCAATAAAGCTGATGGCACTAAAATGTTGGTCGGAATCATGCGAGACGTGACTGAGTACAAGCACCAGCAAATAGCTTTGCAGGAAAGCGAAGCTCGATTTCAAATCATGACCGATAATGTGCCGGGAATGATTTATCAATATCGGCTTTATGTAGATGGTAAAACATCTTTTACTTACGTTTCTTCGGGGAGTTGGCAGCTTTACAATTTACACCCTGAAGAAATAGAAGAAAATGCTGGCTTGGCTTTTGCAACTGTTCACCCCGACGACATCTTGGACTTGCAGCGATCGATCGCAACTTCAGCGGCAATCCAGCAACCTTGGCAACACCAGTGGCGGCAAGTTGTGGGAGAGCGAGTGAAATGGCTGCAATGCGCGGCGAAACCGGAAAAACAAGCCAACGGCGATATAATTTGGGACGGTTTGGTGATGGATATCACTGAATTAAAACAAACCCAGCAAGAGCGCGATCGCTTCTTTAATATTTCCCTAGATTTACTTTGCATTGCAGGTTTTGATGGCTATTTCAAACGCTTAAACCCCGCTTGGTCAAATCTCTTAGGTTACAGCATAGCCGAACTTATAGCCAAACCTTTTCTAGAATTCTTGCATCCCGAAGACCGAGTAATAACTACAGCAGCAGTAGAAACACTAAAAAACGGCAACCCTGTTCTTAACTTAGAAAACCGCTATATTTGCCGTGATGGTAGTTATAAATGGCTGTCGTGGACGGCATCGCCCTTTGCCGAAGAAGGTTTAATTTATGCAGGGGGCCGCGATGTGACATTGAACAAACAAGCTGAAGCTGAATTACGCAAGAGCGAAGCCACCAACCGCGCTCTTTTAAACGCGATACCCGACATGATTTTTCGCTGTCGCGCCGACGGTACTTTGGTAGACTTTAAACCCGCAAAAGACCTCCAGACTCTCGTATCGGCAAACATATTTATTGGCAAAAAAGCACAAGACATATTGCCTGCTGCTTTTGCTAACAAGATTTTGTCCGGCAATCAACAAGCGATCGACACCGGCGAGATTCAAGTTGTAGAATATCAACTGCCAATTAAGGATGCACTGTGCGATTTTGAAGCGAGAATAGTATTCTGCACTGATGACGAAATTATCGCGATCGTCCGCGACATCACCCGCCGCAAACGTTTCGAGTCAAAACTCCAGCGACAAGCCGCAGCAATGGCAGCGGCTTCGGAAGGTATCGGCATTATCAATGCCAGCGGAGAGGTGATTTATGCCAACGCAGCTAAACTCAAAATCTATGGTTACAATTCCCTCGAAGAAATGTTGGGGAAAAGTTGGAAAATGTTTTATGAAGGTGCAGAATTCCAAAGGTTCGAGCGGGAAATTATGCCGGCTTTAGCCCGCCAAGGTTATTGCAACACTGAAGCAGTAGGCTGCCGCCGCGACGGCTCTCAATTCCCTCAAGAAATGTCGTTGACTGTTCTGCCTAATGGCGAAATAATTTGTATTGTTCGTGATATTACTGCGAGAAAAAAAGCAGAAGCCGATTTGGAAAATAGCAAGCGGTTCGGCGATCGCATTGCTGAGGCCAGTCCTAATATGTTGTATGTTTACGACTTAATAGAACAAAAAAATATTTATGCAAACGCTTCTATATACCACATTCTCGGCTATACAGTTGAGGAAATTCAGGCAATCGGGCCGTGGATGATGTCAACTTTAATCCACCCGGAAGATTCAATCAAAATACCTGATTATTTACAGCAAGTCGAAACGGGTACCGAAGGGGATATCTTTGAAATTGAATATCGAATCAGGCACAAGGATGGTTCTTGGCGCTGGATTGTGAGCCGAGATACTGTATTTGCGAAAACAGCAGAGGGCAAGTTAAAACAAATTCTCGGCACGGGAACTGATATTACAGAAAGCAAGCAAGCAGAAGATGAAATCAAGCTGTTGCTGGCAGCAACTCAAGCAATTAGTCAGTCGGTAGATTTTCACAGCGCCCTCCCAGATATCCTGCGGTTGCTGTGCACTGCGATCGGCTGGAATTTTGCGGAAGCTTGGATACCGGCTGCTAACGGTACTGTTTTGGAATACAGCGAAACTTGGTACGCTAGCGATCGCGATTTAGATAGGTTCGGCTGTGAAACTAAAAAAATTAGATTCGCTTCTGGAGTGGGAGTGCCGGGACGGATTTGGTCAACCCGAAATGTAGAATGGATTGAAGATATTTCTAGAGCCAAAAATCATCTTTTTGCCCGGACGCAAATGGCGGAAGCAGTGGGATTGAAAGCTTGTTTCGGAGTGCCAATTCACGCTAGCGGACAAGTGCTGGCAGTTTTGGTATTCTGCAAGCGCGCTCGATCAATTATGGAGCCGCGGATAGTAGAGTTGGTTAAGGCGGTAGCGACTCAGTTAGCTGCTCATATTCAGCGCAAACAAGCCGAAGAAGAATTGCGTAAAAGCGAAGAACGTTGGCAGTTGGTTCTCAAAGCCAATCAAGACGGAATTTGGGATCTGAATCTTCAAACAAATCAAGCTTTTCGATCGGCTCGCTGGCAAGAAATTATCGGTTACGCAGACGGCGAAATCGACAGTTGCAACAGCGAATGGATCGATCGCATTCATCCAGACGATCGCTCACGAGTGCAAGCAGCGATCCAAGATTATCTCGATCGCCAAACCCCCCATTACGCCGCTGAATACCGCTTGCAGTGCAAAGACGGCAGCTACAAGTGGGTGTTCGCCCGCGCTCAAGCAGTCTGGGACGAAGCCGGAAACCCCCTGCGGATGGTGGGTTCGATGACTGATATCAGCGATCGCAAAGCAGCAGAATTAGCTTTGCTGCGGGTCACTCAAGCCGTGGAAAGTACCAGCGATGCGATCGCGATCGCCGACTTGAAAGAGCGGTCTATTTACCACAATCAAGCCTTCATTCAGCGTTACGGCTATACGGTGGAAGAACTCAACGATCTAGGCGATCGCGCCGCCCTTTACGTCCGGCCTAAAAGTTACAAGAAAATCTATAAAAACCTTCGCCAAGGTCGCTCTTGGTGCGGCGAAGTTGCCCTGCGAACTAAGAGCGGCGAAGCTGTTACCGCTCTGGTGCGAGCCGATAGCATTAAAGATGTAAATGGCAATTCGATCGGCTTAATTGCAGTGATTACTGACATCACAGAACGCAAAGAATCTGAAGCAATCTTGCGCCAGCAATTAAAGCGTGAACAGTTGGCCGTAGCTATGCTGGAACGCATTCGCTCTTCTCTGAATTTAGCAGAAATTCTCACCAAAGCTGTCGAAGAAGTGCGGCATTTTTTACAAGTAGACCGCACTGTTATTTACCAATTCAATCCTGATTGGAGCGGCTTTATCGCTGTTGAGTCGGTTGCCGAAAATTCCCTACCAATTGTGGGAATGGAAATTTACGACCCTTGTTTTGGAGAAACCTACGTTACTCTTTACCAAGAGGGCAGAATTAGAGCCACAGATGATGTTTACAATGCTGGCCTCGCCGACTGCCACTTGAGTTTGTTGGCTCGGTTCGATGTGAGAGCCAATCTGGTAGTACCGATTTTGCAAGGCGAAAAATTGTGGGGGCTGTTAATTGCCCACCACTGTACGGGCCCGCGTCCCTGGCAGCAATTTGAGGCAGAGTGCCTGAAACAATTGGGGGTGCAGTTGGCGATCGCCATTCAGCAATCGACCCTATTTGAACAAGCACAAACCGAAATTGCCGATCGCAAACAAGCAGAAGCCGCCCTGCAATTAGCTAAAGAATCCGCAGAATCCGCCAACAGTGCCAAAAGCGACTTTCTCGCCAACATGAGCCACGAATTGCGGACGCCTTTGAACGGTATTATGGGATATATTCAACTGCTGAAATCCGATCGCAATTTAACAGCCGAACAACAGGAAAGCTTGCATAGCGCTCACCAGTGCTGCAACCACTTACTGACGCTGATTAACGATGTTTTAGACCTAGCAAAAATCGAAGCTAGTAAAATGGAACTGTCTGCCACAGAGGTGGATTTACCGAGTTTAGTAAAAAGTATTGTTGACTTGTTCCAAATGCGATCGCATCAAAAAGGAATTGTCTTTAATTACGAGCAGGTGTCGCCGCTACCCGACTGCGTTTTAGCTGACGAAATAAGGTTGCGCCAAGTTTTGATTAATTTGCTCAGCAATGCGGTTAAGTTTACTAACAGCGGCGGCGTGACATTCAAAGTCGGTTATGCAGAAGATTCAGCCGCGAATTCGACTTTGATAGCGGAAGTTGCCACTCCAACAATCAATTTAACTGCGAATTTAGACGACGCACAGCAAGTGTCTCTCGCGCCGTTCTTCACACCATTCGCGCCGGAAGCTCAAACAGCAGCAAATATCGGCGATCGCGCCCCAAACCCTAAAATTTGCT
This sequence comes from Microcoleus sp. A2-C3, assembly GCF_036706065.1. NCBI lineage: Bacteria > Bacillati > Cyanobacteriota > Cyanophyceae > Oscillatoriales > Microcoleaceae > Microcoleus > Microcoleus sp. A2-C3. The sequence goes on from NZ_JAUBVX010000005.1 coordinate 179,392, forward strand.
TTCAAATCGAAGATACTGGCATTGGTATCGAGCAGGATAAATTAGAAGAAATATTTTTGCCTTTTCATCAAGTGGGCGATCGTCACAATTTCGTCGAAGGTACCGGACTGGGACTTTCCATTAGCCAAAAAATAGTCAACATGATGAGCAGCAAAATTCGCGTCCAAAGTACCCCCGGCAAAGGCAGCATATTTTCGTTGGATCTAGACTTGCCCGCAGTCGCCCAGTCTTCTCAACTCCCCTCCGCGCCAGAAAAACGCCGGCTTGTCGGTTTTAGCGGCCACCACCGCAAAGTGCTGATCGTGGACGATAACGAAGTAAATCGCGCCATGCTGCACAGGCTGCTTTCTCGTTTGGGTTTTGAAATTGCCCAAGCCACAGACGGCGAAGACTGCTTGCACAAAGCACAGGAATTTTTACCGGATATCATTTTAATGGACTTACTGATGCCCATCATGGACGGTTGGGAAGCTACCAGGCGGCTGCGACAGTTGCCGGAATTAAAAGATGCGGTTATCCTTGCTTTGTCCGCTAGCGTTTACGAGACTACGAGGCAAAAGAGCATACTTGCAGGTTGCGATAATTTTCTCACCAAGCCGATTCAAACTAACGAGCTTTTAGAACTGTTGCGCCTGCATTTGAGACTAGAATGGATTTACGAAGACGGATCGGAAACCAAAAAGCGGAAACCTCAAACTCGCAAAACATCACCTGAGATGGCTGCTACTGACTCGCAGCAATCTCAAACGATGATCTCTCCTGCCTCAGAGTCAGTCTTAAGTTTGTTAAGATTGGTTGCAATGGGCGATATTGAAGCTATTCTGGAGGAAACTACTAACCTCGAACATTCTGACCCGACATTGGTGCCTTTCGTTCATCATCTGCGCCAACTTGCTAAAGGATTTCAGCTCAAGCAAATTCGAGATTTTTTGAAACAACATTTGTCCTGAAATTGACGGTAGCTACAGGTTTCTAGAGCTACAAAAAATTCTTTGAATCGGATTTCAAGTCACAGCCGACAACTCACAACTCAATAATTTGAATATTTCCCTTGAATATGAACAATAAAAATTCCGAAAGAAGCATCATACTAATTGTCGATGACAACCAAACAAATCTTGACGTACTTTTCGAGCTGTTGAGGAACTACGGGTTTAAAGTATTAGTGGCTCTAGATGGCGAAAGTGCGATCGAGCAAATTGAGTATATTCATCCAGATTTGATTCTTTTGGACATCATGATGCCAGGAATTGACGGTTTTGAAACTTGCCTGCGTTTGAAAGCAGACCCGTCAACGCGAGACATTCCCATCATCTTCATGAGCGCCCTTTCCGAGACGCTTGATAAAGTAAAAGGCTTTCAGACAGGAGCCGTTGACTACATCACTAAGCCTTTCCAGCACGAAGAAGTGTTGAGCCGCATTGAAACTCACTTGACAATCCGCAACTTGCAACAAAGACTCGAAGAAAAAAACCTCGAACTAGCCCACCTCAACCAAAACCTAGAAAGACTTGTCGAACAAAAAACCAAGCAATTAATCGACCAGGAAAAAACAGCCATCATCGGACGTTTGACTCAGGGCATGGTGCACAACCTCAAAAGCCCGCTACAAGTAATCCAGACTAGCGTCGATTTGATTGAAACAAAAGCCACAAAAATTCAAGAAGACTCTCTTTTCAATTATACCAAGTATATTTTTCAAGCTGTCACAAAAATCAATCAGATTATGGATAATCTGATGATGAAAAGCAGAAAAGAACAAAACCAAGATTTGCATCCTGTAAATATCAACGATTTAGTCCAGCGAGAAATTCAGCTATTAGAAGGCAATCTGTATTTTAAAAATAAGATTAGAAAAAAATACTTTTATGACGAACAAATTTCCAACCTTCCCTTAATTTATTCCTATATATCTCAAATTTTTTATAACTTAATAAATAATGCAATGGATGCTATGTGGGCAAAGAAAATGCGGGAACTAACTATCGTGACTCGGCAAGACGACTCGAACATATACATGGATATTGCCGATACCGGATGCGGCATAGCACCTGAAGATTTGTCAAAACTTTTTGACCCTTTTTACACATCAAAGCCGCCTAAAGGTGAGGAAAAAATCGAAGGCGAACCGACTGGAACTGGTCTCGGACTTTACACTTGTATTGAACTTTTAAAACCTTTTAACGGCGAGATTGCTATTAGCAGTAATGTCGGTCAAGGCAGCGTGTTTACAGTTGTTCTGCCGAAACAGCAGAAAACTTTATCGACTCAACAGAGTAAAATTCTGTCCGATTAAACAACTATAATTAAGTTCATAATTGGGTTCGTAGTGAGGACTTTAGTCCTTCTTTATTCACAACAACCGCTTGAGTTTTGCTAGCATGATCCATACATAAGGCAGACAGGGAAATGCTCGATCGCACAATCAGATCAGCGGTAGACTCCAAACAGCCGTATCATCTAGAATACCGGATTGTGCGCGGGTGCCGTAGGTGTCGGAAAGAGGCAGGGCGTACCATCCAGAAGGGTTAGTTTTGTGGCTCGATGGAGCGATTTTTGATATTACCGAGGCGGGGGGATACCGGAGTCGGTGGGATCGAGGCTGTTTGACCAGTTTTTCACGACTAAGCCTGTGGGCAAGGGCACTGGCTTGGGATTGTCGATTTCTCACTCGATTGTAGTCGATCGCCACGGCGGCCGATTGAGCTTTATTTCGACACTGGGAAAGGGAGCGGAGTTTTTGATTGAAATTCCAGTGCGATCGAATTTAACTGGTACGAGTTCAAATGTAGGCGAATAAATTAGGAATTGGCAAGTTGACAGTTGACAGTTGACAGTTGACAGTTGACAGTTAACCTGGAAGGAAGAGGATTCGAGTAATTAGGGCTTGCTGAATAATTGATCGCTTTTTGGTGATCGGGAGTGATCGATTATTCAACCAGAGTTAGACATGA